>NZ_JBFAOF010000477.1:0-5408 GCF_040675125.1 Spirillospora sp. NPDC049652
AGAACGGCAGCCCGGGATGGTGAACGGCGTACACGAACACCACGCAGGGCACGAGCAGCAGTCCCGCCTCGCCGTGGCCCGGGCGTCTGTCCAAGATCTTTCCGGGGTCTCCCGCCGGGGCCGGCGACGCGGGAGATTCGGGTCATCGGGACGGGGCGGTGCGAACGCTCAGGAGGGGACCGCCCCGTCCGACGGGGTCCGGCGTCACAGGTGGACGGACCGGTCCAGGAACTCGCCGGTGACCAGGTCGCCCGCGGTGAGCCCGGCGGGGACGGGCTTCCCGGCCCGCGCCCGCAGCGGCCGCAGCAGCCCGATCACCTTCTGCACCCGGGCCGTGTCGAACGAGCCGAGGACCCCGTCCGCGCCGTTGCGGACGATGCCGTACCGGCCGAGCGCCTCGTGCGCGAACCTCGCGTGCTCGGCGGTGTACGCCGCGGTGGTGTTGAACCGCTTGACCGCGTCCACGATGACCGCGTTCGTCGCGGCGGGGTCGCGCATGTACTCGGCCGTCGCGCGCTGGAAGATCGGCACGAGCCGCTTCAGGCACGGCGCGAGCCTCGCCTTGTCGGCGGGGCGGATCGCGACCGACTCCGGGTAGATCGCGTAGCCGGTGTCGTGGACGAGCTGGAACGCGACCGGCTTGCGCCAGGCGGTCACCTCGTGCTCGTAGCTGTACGGCTCGTTGGTGACGTACCCCTGCTGGGCGATCTTGCCGCCGGACGCCGCGAACCGCGCCGGCGAGCCGTCGTAGGAGCCGTCCAGCTGGGACTTGCGCAGCAGCCCCGAGCTGGTCAGGTAGTCCATGAAGGGCACGCCGCCGGCGTACAGGACGGTCGCGCCGCCGCGTCCGACGTCGGCGATGGTCTTCCAGTCCGGGTGCGCCTCCGGCGACCACATGATGATCTGCGGGTTGACGTCCATGGGGGAGAACACGGCCTGCAGCCGGTGCGTCCCCGCCTGCGCGACCTGCTCGTCGGTGGCGACCACGCCGAGGGTGATGGACGGGTCGGACGCCATCAGCGTCGACACCGGCTGGAACCCGGTCACCGGCCCGCCCGAGCGGATCTGGAACCGCACCCCGGTGTCGCGCCCGTCCACGGTCAGCGGCGCGGTGAGCGTCTTGCGGCCGGTGTCCACCTTCGGGGCCGAGCCGAGCAGGTGGTAGAGGCCGCCGTGCTCGGCCTGCGGGTACCAGTTCATCTGGAGGGTGACCGTCGCCGGGCACGTGCCGCGCAGGTCGTCCTTGCCGGTGGCCGCGGGCAGCGCCTTGGCCGCGCCGCCGCCGCGGTCGCCCTCGCCGTCGGCGCCGCCCCCGCACGCCGCGAGTGCGGCGAGCAGCACGGCCGACAGCCCGGCGGCCAGCGGCGCGGTCACCCGCCGCCGTCGCGCGCGTCGCTCAGTTCGCATGTTCTCCCACTTCGTTGGTTCCGGTTCCTGCGAGTTCGTCGCGGGTCCTGGGTTCGCTGCGGTTCCTGGGGTCGCTGCGGCCCGGCCACTCTCAGCGGCGGTCCCCGCCGGCGCCGTGCCGGCGTGCCGCCCAGTGGGCGAGCAGCCCGAAGAGCCAGAACACCGCCAGGCCGAGCAGGCTCGCGAGCAGCACCGCCGCGAACATCCGCTCGGACTCCAGCCGGGCCCGGTAGATGTTGATGAGGATGCCGAGGCCCGGCTGCCCCTGCTGGTAGAAGTAGTCGCCGACGACCGCGCCGACCACGCTCAGCCCGGCCGAGATGCGCAGCCCGGTCACCATCGCCGGGACGGCGGCGGGCAGCCGCAGCTTCAGCAGCAGCCGGAGCCGCCCGGCGCGGGCCAGCCGGAACACCTCCTCCAGCGTCCCGTCCGTCGAGCGCAGCCCGAACAGCGTGTTCGCGATCACCGGGAAGATCGCGACGAGCACGCACACCAGGACGCGGCTGGCCATGCCGAACCCGAACCAGAACCCCAGCAGCGGCACCAGCGCCAGCACCGGGACGGTCTGCAGCACCACCGCGTAGGGGTAGAGCGAGCGCTCGACCCACCGCGCCTGGCTCATCAGGACGGCCAGCGCGACGCCGATCACGGTGGCCAGCACCAGCCCGATCCCGGCGACCTCGGCGGTCCGGCCGAGCGCGGCGAGCAGTTCGGCGCGGTTGCCGGGGTCGAGGAACCCGACGCGGACGACCGCGTCCGGCGGCGGCAGCAGGAACCGGCGCTCCGGGCTGAGCAGCCGGTCGCTCACCCCGTACCAGGCGGCGACCGCCAGCACCAGCACGACCAGCGGCGGAAGCCAGCCGCGGACCCGCGAGCGCGCGGCGGCATGAGCGCGGGCGGTGGTCCCGCCCCGGCGGAGCGGCATGTCAGGCGACCTCCGCCATGCCCCGGTAGAGCCGTCCGGTCACGTCGGCGACGACCTCGGCGAACTCCGGGGTCGCGCGCAGCGACCGCTCGCGCGGGTACGGGAACGGGATGTCCACCCGCGCGACCACGCGGCCCGGCCGCGCCGACATCACCAGCACCGTGGACGACAGGAACACCGCCTCGGCGACCGAGTGCGTCACCAGCACCGCCGGCCGCGGCCGCGCCGCGAGCAGCGCGGCCAGCTCGTCCCCGAGCCCGGCCCGGGTGATCTCGTCGAGCGCGCCGAACGGCTCGTCCAGCAGCAGCGCGTCGGGGTCGTCGGCGAGCGTGCGGGCGAGCGACACCCGCATCCGCATGCCGCCCGAGAGCGCGCCGGGCCGGTGCCGCGCGAACGCCGTCAGCCCGACCAGCTCCAGCGCCCGCGCGGCCCGCTCCCGGCGCTCGGCCCGCGGCACGCCGCGCAGCTCCAGGAGCAGCTCGGCGTTCGCGCGGACGCTCCGCCAGGGGAGCAGCGCGGAGTCCTGGAAGACGTAGCCGATCCGGTCGGTGCCGCGGCGGACGGTCCCGGAGGTCGGCGCGTCCAGCCCGGCGGCGATCCGCAGCAGCGTGCTCTTGCCGCACCCGGACGGCCCCACGACCGACACCAGTTCCCCGTCCCGGACGCCGAGGGTCACCTCGGCGAGCGCGGCGGTGCCGTCGTCGTACACCTTGGACACGCCGGTCAGTTCGAGCCGCGGCCCGTCGCTGCCGGCGGACGGGTTCCGCTCGGTCATTTCAGGACGAAGGGGAGGAGGCGGTGCACATGGGGGAGCGTACCGCTCACCAGCCCCTCAGCCGCCCGGCGGGGCCCGCCGCGGGCCCTGCGACTCCCGGTGAATGCTCAGCGCGGGGCGGGCTCGCGGTCGTCGGCCTCCAGGACGTATCCGCGACCCCAGGCCGTGCGGATGGTGAGGCCGAGCGGGCGCACCCGCCGCCGGATCCGCTTGATGTGCAGGTCGAGCGCGTTGCGGCTGACCGGACGGTCGTCCTCGGCCAGCAGCGCGCGCAGCTCCTCGCGCGCCGCGATCCGGCCGAACCTCTTGATCAGCAGGTGCAGCAGCCGCGCCTCGCTGGGCGAGACCGCGACGCTGCGCCGGCCGTTGCGCAGGATGCCGTCCTGGTCGAGGTGCGGGCGGGTCCCGGCCCCGCCCCGGGCGCGCAGCATCGCGATCCGCGCCTGGAAGTCGCGCTTGGTCGCGGGCATCCGGATCCAGTCCTCCCGGACGTCCGCGCAGATCGGCGGCTCGTGGTCGCGTTCGACCACCAGCAGCCGCAGCAGGCCGTGCTCCCGGCACAGCTCGCGCCGGTCGGACTCGGCGGGCCAGCGCAGAATGTTGACATCGCGTCTGAGGTAGGACCGCTGCATTTCCACGGTGACCGGCGGGAGCGGCCGGTCAGGGAGTAAAGAGCGGTCGTCCTCGCGGGACGAGCGTGGCGGGGGGTGCACGGGTCCGCGCCGACCTCCCTCACTGAACAGCGACCACAGCGACCAGACGCTATGGAAACCCAAGATCGTGAAGGCCGCAAGGCGCGCCGAGATGTGATGTGGATCACGTGGAGATGACACGGTCTCGCTGTCATTTTGACGAGCCTGTCAATCGACCAGAGGGAAATCCGCCGTCCTTTCTGCGGTGTTTCCTGGCGCGGAACGAAGGACACTCCCGGGTCAGGACGGGGCGAGCGCGTTCAGCAGGCGGTTCACCGGGCTCGCCAGGTTCCAGGTGTCGGCCAGCTCCAGCAGCGCCTCCGGATCGCGGGGCGTCGCGGGCAGGCGGTCCTCCAGGCCGGTCAGCTCGGGCGCGTCGATGTCGGTGACGACCCGCACGACCGACGGCGCCGTCGCCAGATAGGCGCGGGCGGCCTCCAGCCGCCGCCGCGCCCCCGCCGGGAACCCCTCGTCGGAGCCGGAGTCGAGCGCCGCGAGGATGCCCGGCACCGAACCGAACCGGGTGACCAGCGCGGCCGCGGTCTTGTCGCCCACCCCGGGCACGCCCGGCAGGCCGTCGCTCGGGTCGCCGCGCAGCGTCGCGTACTCGCCGTAGCCGCGGCCCGGGATGCCGTACTTGGCCGCCACCGCCGCCTCGTCCATCACCTGGAGGTTGCGGATGCCGCGCGCGGTGTACAGCACCTCCACCGGGGCGCGGTCGTCCACCAGCTGGAACAGGTCGCGGTCGCCGGTGACGATGTCGACCGGGCCGTCCGCCGCGCCGCGCACCGCGAGCGTGCCGATCACGTCGTCGGCCTCGTAGCCGGGCACCCCGGCGCGCGCGAGCCCGACGGCGTCGAGCACCGCGTCGATCACCGGGAGCTGGGCGGCGAGGGCGTCCGGCACCTGGTCGCCGCCGTCATCGGCGACGCGGTGCGCCTTGTAGGACGGCATCGCCCGGACCCGGAACTCCGGCCGCCAGTCGGCGTCGAACGCGCACACCAGCCGCTCCGGCGAGCGCTGCCGGACGAGCGTGGCGATCATGTCGACCAGCCCGCGGACCGCGTTCACCGGCGTGCCGTCCGGCGCCTTCACGCTCTCCGGCACCCCGAAGAACGCGCGGAAGTACAACGACGGCGTGTCCAGCAGCATCAGCCCGCTCATGCCCGCCATCGTGCCACGGGGGCCCGACGGTTCAGACGACCCGCACCGCCAGCAGGCAGGTGTCGTCGTTGGGGTTGGCCGCGCCGAGCGCGGTCAGCACGTGCTCGATCAGCTCGTCCGGGCCCGCGTCCGGACGCTCCTCGACGGCCTCCCGCAGCAGCGCGAACCCCTCGGTCAGGTCCCGGTCGCGGCGCTCCACCAGCCCGTCGGTGTAGAACAGCAGCACGTCGCCGCTCTCCAGCCGCAGCGTCGCCAGCTCCAGCGGCGGGTCGTCCAGCGCGCCGAGCAGCACGCCGTCCGGGCCGTCCAGCAGCCGGGCCCGGCCCGCGCGCAGCAGCACCGGCGGCGGATGCCCGGCCCGCGCCCAGCGCAGCTCGCGCGTGTCCGGCCGGAACCGGGCCGCGATCACGCTCGCCGTCAGCGACCGGCGGCGGTGCATCACCAG
>NZ_JBFAOF010000478.1:0-5402 GCF_040675125.1 Spirillospora sp. NPDC049652
GGCCGGCGGCGCGCGATCGACGCGTTCCGCCGCCGGTCCGCGCTGGACGACCGGTACGCCTCCCTGGCCCACGAACTGGGCGAGGGCGGCGTCGCGACGGGGTCCGCGCCCGCCGACCCCGTCCGCGACGCGGGCGACGTGCCATGGGATCCGGACCAGATCGACGACGACGTCCTGGCGCTGATGTTCGTCGCGTGCCACCCCGTCCTGTCGCGGGAGGCGCGGGTCGCGCTGACTCTGCGCGTCGTAGGCGGCCTGACCAGCGACGAGATCGCGCGGGCGCTGCTCGTGCCGACAGCGACCGTACAGGCCCGCATCACCCGAGCGAAGAAGACGATCGCGGCGGCGCGGGTCCCGTTCGCGCAGCCGGCGGCGGACGAGCGGGCCGAACGGCTCGGCTCGGTGCTGAGCGTCATCTACGTGATCTTCACTGAGGGGTCGTCGGCCAGCTCGGGCGGCGAGGTCATCCGGTTCGACCTGGCGGGGGAGGCGCTCCGGCTCGCGCGGGTGCTCAGCCGACTGGTCCCGGACGAGCCGGAGGCGCACGGCCTGCTGGCCCTGCTGGAACTGACCGCCGCCCGCTTCCCCGCCCGGACCGGCCCGGACGGCGCCCCGGTGCTGCTCGAACACCAGGACCGGAGCCGCTGGGACCGGTCCGCGATCCGCCGGGGCCGCGCCGCCCTCGCGCACGCCGAACGGCTCGGCCGCGGCCTGGGCGCGTACGGCCTCCAGGCCGCGATCGCCGAGTGCCATGCGGTCGCGCCGTCCGTCGAGGCGACGGACTGGGAGCGGATCGTCCTGGTTTACGAGGCGCTCGGGCGGCTCGCGCCGTCCCCGGTGGTCGAGCTGAACCGCGCGGTCGCCGTCTCGATGGCGCAGGGCCCGGCGGCCGCCCTCCCGATCGTGGACGACCTGGTCGCGGCCGGGACGCTGGGCGGCTCGCACCTGCTGCCGAGCGTCCGTGGCGAGCTTCTGACCCGCCTCGGACGCACCGCCGAGGCCCGCGCCGAACTCGAAGCCGCCGTGGAGCTCTGCGGCAACGACCGCGATCGCGCGCTGCTGCGGGGCAAGATCGACGCGCTCGCCTGACCCGGGGCCTGCTCGCCTGACCCGGGGCCTGCGCGGCTGGCCGGCGTCCTGGTCAGGTGCTCTCCGGCGGGCACCGCACGACGGCGGTGCCCGCGGCGAGGTCGATGCGGGTGCGCGGCGGCGCGCCGTCGGTCTCGTCGTCCCGCAGCATCAGAGACGAGGCGCGCTGGTCCTGCTGATGGCGGTGCGTGCCGTGGAAGAACGCGCCGAGTTCGGCGACCGCGACCGACGAGACGGGGCGTCCGGTGTCGTCCCGCCGCCAGGGCAGGCGGAGGCGCCGGTGCGCCCACCAGCCCAGATGGTCGAGGACGGCGAACGCGAGCAGCCCGAGCAGGAACCCGGGGACCGACATGAAGGCGACCAGTGCCACGTCCGACCAACGAACGCGCCGCCTTCCCGGTTGCGCCCGGCGGCCACTTCCTCGATTGCGCCCGCTGGGGTCCGTCAGGGGCGGACGGCGGGCTTCAGCTCCTCCTCACACCACTGGCGGAAGGAGGTGGGCGTGCGAGAGCCGGGGGTCCGGGGCTGGGCGTGGTAGATGCCGTCCCGGTCGACGGCGGTCATCATGTCGACCATGCCCTGCGCCCAGGCCTCCGTCATCCCGTGACCGGTCATGGCGGCCTTGTAGTCCTCGGGCGACACCTGCTGGTAGCGGATCGGGCGGCCCAGGACCTCGGACATGACGCGGGCCATGTCGTCGGCGGAGATGTCCTCGGGCCCCAGCACTTGGACGCCCTCCTGCCCGTCCCAGGTGGGTTCGAGCATGAGGCGCGCGGCGACCTCGGCGATGTCACGGGTGGCGACCGACGGCTGCTTGCGGTCGGGGGTCAGGATCGAGCTGAACATGCCCGCCGCCTCGATGGACGGGATGTTCCAGCGCATGTTCTCCATGAACCCCGGCATTTCGAGCGAGCGGTAGCGCACGCCCGTCGCCTGGATCATCTCGTCCATGACGAGGGCCCCGGAGATCTGCCCCGCGTCGCGGGCGGCTCCCCGGCCGAGCGTGGAGACGCCGACGACGCGTCCGACGCCGGTCTCGGTGATGGCCTCGCAGAACGGGCGGGTGAAGCCGTCGAAGTGGCCTTCGATGCTCGGCGCGGCCGGGTTCGGGGGGACGTTCCAGAAGACGCTGTCCGCGTTGGTGAGTGCCTTGGTCAGCACCTCCTTGTCGTAATGCGGACCCTGGACGATTTCGGCCTTCTCGTGCACGCGCGCGGGGAGGCGGGCTGGATCGCGGGCGATGACGCGGACGGCCGCGTCGGCGTCCAGGAGCCTGTCGAGAAGCGCGCGGCCGATCTGGCCGGTGGGAGTCGTGACGACGATCATCGGTGAACCTCCGTGGGGGATGCACCGATCAGCCAACCCGGAGCGGCCGAGAAGCTGAAGGACCGGTTCGGGCGCGATTGATACCGTGCCGGTATGAGTGATCTGGAGGTGCGGCAGCTCCGGTACTTCGCCGCGGTCGCGGAGGAACTCCACTTCGGCCGCGCCGCCGAACGCCTGGGGATGGCGCAGCCGCCGCTGTCCCGGGCCATCCGCGATCTGGAACGTCAACTCGGGGTCACACTGCTGGAGCGCACCACGAGGAGCGTCTCGCTGACGCCCGCAGGGGAGGTTCTCCTGTGCGACGCCCGGACGGTCCTGGAAGCGATCGGCGCAGCCGACCGGCGGGCTCGTCACGCCGGGCGGCCCCAGCCTCGGTTGCGGCTCGCGCTCAAGGCCGACGGCGACGGCGGCATGCTGCCCGCTCTCCTCGCCGCCTACCAGCGGGAGGACGCCGCGCTCCCGGTCGAGCTGGTGTGGGGCGGCCGGGGCGAGCAGCCGCAGGCCCTCCGCGACGGCCGCGCCGACGTGGCCCTGCTGCTCAGCCCGTTCGACGGCCGTGGCCTGGACTCCGAACCGCTGCGGACGGAACCGCACCTGGCCGTCCTCGCGGCGGACGACCCGCTGGCCGCGCGCACGAGCCTCGAACTGGCCGACCTGGCGGGACGCCTGCTGCCGGACGGAACACCGGTCGTGCCGCCGGACGGAGGCCCCGGTTCCCGGGGCGTGATGCCTGCCGTCCGAGGTGACGGGCCCGTCGATCGGGTCGGGGAAGCCGTCGTCCGAGGTGGGGATCCGGTCGGTCGCGGCGGGGCGTCCGCTGCCTCGGAGGGGATGCCTTGCGCCTTCGCCGCCCCGCAGGTCAGGGGGATTGATCGAGGGCTCGTCGCGGAGGCGGGCCCGAACGTGACCGACCTGACGCAGGTCTTCCAGCTGGTGGAGCTGGGCGCCGTCGTCTGCCTTCTTCCGGCCTGGGTGACGCGCGTCTATCCGCGCCCCGAGCTCGCCTACATCCCGGTGGTGGACGCCGAGCCGGCCGTCCTGTCCGTCGCCTGGCCGCGCGACGCCCGCTCGCCTGCCACGGCCGCGTTCGTGCGCGCGGCCCGGGCGGCCTTCGAGGACGCGCCTTCCACGCCTTCCACGCCCGCTTCGCCGTCGCCGTCGTCCTCGCCGTCGCCGTCGCCGTCGGCCGAGGTCGCTCCGAGCTCGTCCGGGCCCGGCGCGGGGAGTCGTCCGCATGTGGGAAGCGGGGCGTGAACACGGGCGTCGGTGGTTGACCCCCAGGTCACTCAGGTGGAAAACCTGGGGATGAGGGTGTTGAGACCCTGGTGATACAACGCTCTTTCTTGAGGTCATCGGTTGTGCACAAAAGTTATCCACAGGATGTGGACAACGAGGCGCGCCGAGAGCCTCCCGGCGTAGCGTCGAGGGTGTTCGACGTCAGGACGGGAGGCGGTCGGTGGACGATGACGATGACGGTGACGACGCGGTGGCGAGCAGCAGCCGCGCGGCCTGCTTGGCATCCTCGGCGGGGACGGGGGAGCCGGAGACGGCCGCCATGGTGATGGCTCCCTCGGCGAGGAGGGCGATGTGGGATGCGGTCGCCGGTGGGGCGCCGGCGGCTTCGGTCAACCGTCCGAGGTAGGCGCGGAAGGCTTCCTTGTGGCGGCGGGCGGCCGACGCGACTTCGGGAGACGTGGCGCCCAGCTCGCCGAAGGAGTTGACGAAGGCGCAGCCCCGGAAACCGGGCTCGCCGAACCAGCGGCCCAGCCAGTCGAACACGGCCAGCACCCGCTCCCGCGGACCGCCTCCGGTCGTCGCGACGTACTCGGCGAGGGCTTCTCGCCATCGTTCGTCCCGGCGGGCCAGGTACGCCTCGACCAGCGCCGACTTGGAGGGGAACAACTGGTAGAGCCGTCGCAGGGTCACCCCGGAAGCCGTGCGGACGGCGTCCATGCCCACAGCCTGGACACCCTGTCCGTAGAAGAGCCGCTCCGCGGCGTCCAGCACCCGCCCGCGGACGTCGTCGGCGTCCGAGGTTCGGGTGTGGGGGGCTCCGGCGTCCGGCGGCTGGGCGTGCTTCCGGTCTGAGGGCGTGCGCCCGCTCGGGGTGTGGAGGGTCTCGTTATTCGGCACGCCGCTCCCCTGGTGTGAGAACCATCGTTCTCGTACTCTAGCCGCCTGCGGTGAGAACGGCCGTTCTCGCCAGAGAGGGAGTGATCGTCATGAGTGAACGACGCGCGCCGGTGCCGCCCTTCGGCGCGGAGACGGCGGCCCGGAAGGTGCGGGCCGCCGAGGACGCGTGGAACAGCCGCGACCCCCGGCGGGTCTCGCTCGCCTACTCGGCCGGCAGCCGGTGGCGCAACCGGGCCGAGTTCGTGAACGGACGGGACGAGATCGTCGACTTCCTCACCCGCAAGTGGACCCGCGAACTCGACTACCGCCTCATCAAGGAGCTGTGGGCGTTCGGCGACGACCGGATCGCCGTCCGGTTCGCCTACGAATGGCGTGACGACTCCGGCCAGTGGTTCCGCTCCTACGGCAACGAGAACTGGGAGTTCGACGCCGACGGCCTGATGACCCACCGCCATGCCAGCATCAACGACCGGCCGATCGCCGAGGCCGACCGTCTCTTCCACTGGCCCCACGGCCCACGCCCCGACGACCACCCCGGCCTGACCGAGCTCGGCCTCTGACCAGCCCGGCCATGCCCCGACGACCATCCGGGCCTGACCGAGCTGGGCCTCTGACCAGCCCGGCCGCTCCCGTCACCGGCGGCGGGACGGTCAGTCGTCGTGGGGCGTGCGGGCGGGGACGGCCAGGAGCGCGAGGGTGAGGACGGCGGCGGCGGCGAGGACGAGGCCGCTGGACGAGAGCGTGGCGAGGGTTCCGAAGACGGCGACGCCGAGGGCGGTCCCGGTCTGCCGGGCGGCGTTGAGCGCGCCCTGCCCGGTCGCCGCCAGCCGCAGCGGGACGGCGGCGGACATGCC
>NZ_JBFAOF010000479.1:0-5399 GCF_040675125.1 Spirillospora sp. NPDC049652
CCACGGGGCGCTCAGCGGCAGGCCGCCGCGGCGCAGCTCGGTCGCGGTCGCGCCGTCCAGCCAGGTGACCGTCATGCCTCACCCTCCTCGGGGTCTTCGGTGGTCCCGGTGGTCTCAGTGGTCTCGGAGTTCGCGGTGTTCTCCTCGTCGGGCCGCAGCGCGGCCGTCAGGTCCGCCACCAGGTCCGCGGGGTCCTCGATGCCCGCCGAGACGCGGACCAGCCGGTCGGTGATCCCGAGCGCCCGGCGGACGTCCGGGGCGACGCCGGCGTGCGTCATCAGCGCGGGCACCTCCATCAGCGACAGGACGCCGCCGAGGCTGACCGCGCAGGTGAACAGCCGGACGCGGTCCATCAGCTTCTCGGCGTCGCCCAGGTACTCGAAGGCGAGCAGCGAGCCGGGGGCCGCCATCTGCCGGGCCGCGACCCGGCGGCCGGGATGGTCCGGGAGTCCCGGGTAGTACACGGCCCCGACGTGCGGGGACGCGCGGAGCGCGGCGACGAGCCGGGCGGCGTTGCCGACCTGCCGGTCGGTGCGCAGCGACAGCGTCCGCAGCCCTCGGTGCACCAGGAAGCAGTCGAACGGGCTCGGCACTGCGCCCGCCGCCGTGCGGTAGGCGGTGAAAGCGCGGTGGAGGTTCTCGTCGTCGCAGACCAGCGCGCCGCCGAGCGCGTCGGAGTGGCCCGCGATCGACTTGGTCGTGCTGTAGAGGGTCACGTCCGCGCCGAAGCGCAGCGGCCGCTGGAGCGCCGGGCCCGCGAAGGTGTTGTCCACCAGCACCACCGCGCCCGCCTCGTGCGCGCGTCCGGACACGTCCGCGATGTCGGCGATGCGGAGCGTCGGGTTGGTGGGCGTCTCCACCCACGCCATCGCGGCGGGCTCGGCGAACGCGGCGGCGACGGCGGCCGGATCCGACAGGTCGACGTGCTCGACCCGGACGCCCTGCCGCTCCAGCAGGCCGAACAGGGCGCGGGTGCCGCCGTAGACGTCGTCGGACGCCACCAGCCGCGCCCCGCGCGGCAGCAGCGACAGCGCCGCCATCCCCGCGGCCTGCCCGGACGCGAACGCGGCGGCGAACCGCACGTCCTCCAGCCCGGCCAGGCAGCGCTCCAGGCCCTCGCGGGTGGGGTTCTCGCCGCGGCCGTAGAAGTAGCGCGGCGGGTCCTGGACGCGCCGCTCGTAGGTCGCCGCGACATGGATCGGGGGCACGACGTCCCCCGTGCCGGGCTGCGGCTCCTGCCCGAGCCGCACCAGCTTGGTGTCGAACCGCATCGCGTCCGGCCACCCGGAATCCGGACGGCCCGTGTCCGGACGGCCCGTGTCCGGACGGTCGGCGCCGGGCCGCGTCACAGGAACCTCGCGGTGGGGTGCTCGGCCGTCCAGGTTCCGGGGCGGACCGTCCGCAGCAGTTCGGCCACCCGGTCGACCTCGGCGACCGTGTTGTACACCGCGAAGGACAGGCGGACGGTGCCGAGCAGCCCGAGGTCGTCCAGGAAGGTGCTGGCGCAGTGCACGCCGCTGCGCACCGCCACGCCGTGCCGGTCCAGGTGCCCCCCGACGTCGTAGGGGTGGACGCCGTCCACGACGATCGAGACGATGCCGCTCGGCGTCTCCTGCGGCGCGCCGACCACCCGGACGCCGGGCACCTCCCCGAGCACGGCGACCGCGTGCCGGACGAGCCGCTCGTCGCGCCGGCGGACCTCGTCCCAGCCGAGCTTGTCGACGTACCGCAGGGCGGCGGCCAGGCCGACCGCGCCCGCGACGTTCGGCGTGCCCGCCTCCAGCCGCGCCGGGACCGGGACGTACCGGACCGGCTCGTCCGCGCTCACGCCCTTCACCGTGCCGCCGCCGACCTGGTACGGCGGGAGCTCCGCGAGCAGTTCCCGGCGGCCGTACAGCACGCCGACGCCCTGCGGCCCGTACACCTTGTGCGCGGAGAAGCAGTAGAAGTCGGCGTCCAGGTCGCGGACGTCCACCTGCATGTGCGGGACGGCCTGCGCGCCGTCCACGAGCACCGGGACTCCGGCGCGGTGCGCGGCGGCGGCCATCTCCCGGACGGGGTTGACCGTCCCGAGCACATTCGACACGTGCGCGACGGCCGCCATCCGCGTGCGCGGGCCGAGGGCGGCGGCGAAGTCCGCGACGTCCACCCGGCCGCGGGAGTTCACCGGGACGACCGTCAGCCGCGCCCCCGCCTCCTCGCAGAGCCGCCGCCAGGGCAGCAGGTTGGAGTTGTGCTCCATCCCGCAGACCACCACGTCGTCGCCCGCGCCGACCCGGCCACGGCCGAAGGTCCCGGCGACCATGTTGACCGAGTCGGTGGTGCCGCCGGTGAAGACGATCTCGGCGGGGTCGGCCGCGCCGAGCGCCCGCTGCACGATCCCCCGCGCCTCCTCATAGCGGTCGGTGGCGATCCGGGCGAGCGTGTAGTGGCCGCGCCCGATGTTGGCGTTGGCGCCGGCGTAGAAGTCGGTGAGGGCGTCCAGGACCGCGCGCGGCTTCTGCGTGGTCGCCGCGTTGTCGAGGTAGACCAGCGGCCTGCCGTCGAAGGTGGCGGAGAGGATCGGGAAGTCGGCTGCCAGGTCGGTCATGGGGGTCCCTCCTCCGCGCGCCGGAACAGCCCGGCGAACGTGTCCAGGAATCGGTCCGGGAAGGCGAGCACCTTCTGCTCCGGATAGGGGCGGCGGCCCGGCGGGAGCGCCCGGTGGGGGCCGTAGTAGAACCAGCAGACCTGCCCGACCTGCTCGGCGAACACGACCGGCCAGGCGGCCCGCGGGTACAGCTGCATCTGGCAGCGCGCCGCGAGCAGTTCGCCCGCCGGGCCGAAGGTGTGCCCGAACATCACGTGGCCGAACAGGTCGTGCACGACGCGGAACAGGTCGTTGTGCTGGAGGTCCACCCCGCCCGCCCGGACGCCGGACGGCCCGCGCAGCGGATGCCGCCCGCCGTCGCCTCCCGCCTCCGGGCCGCCCTTCCCCCGGCGGCTCCCCCCGCGAGGTTCCGCGTCGCGGTGGCCGGGGTCGCGCCCGTCCGCGCCGCCGCCGGGTAAGGGACCGTGGCCCCGCTCGGTGAGGAAGACCTCCAGGGTGCCGGTGCGGACGACGCGGCCGCGCAGGTCCCGCGAGTCGCGGTAGGGCTGGCCGTCCCGCGTCCAGGGCCGGACGGTGATCCCGGCGGCGGTGACCTCGTCGTACAGCATCCGGTTATGAAGCTTCACTATCTCGTAGCGTTCGAGCAGGTCCGGATCGCACTGGAACCGGACCGCGCGCTCGTACAGGTCGGCCACCCGGCGACCGAACCCCTCGTCCGGCGCGACCCGCAGGCGGCCCAGCTCCGCGACGTCCGGCACGCCATCAGGCCCCGTCAGGCCATCCGACCAGCGGTCGATGTGCCGCTGCGCGATATGCCGCAGGTCGCCGGGCAGGCGCAGGGGCACGGTCACCCTCCCCCGTGACGCGGGCGGCGGCCGTCGTCTTGCCATTCCTCACACATCACTTGATAATCCTATAGCAATCCAGGGAAGGCGGACAGTGATGACCAACACCGCGTCAGAGTCCACGCCGACGCGCGGGACCGCCGCCGCGGCCGGCCCCCCGGCCCGGACGGGAGACCCCAGGTACGGCGGCACGCTGCGGCTGCGCGGCCCCGGCGGCGTGGACCACATCGACACCGCGAGCGCCTACTACGCCACCTCGGCCCAGATCCTGCGCGCCCTCACCCGGCACCTGTTCGCCTATCCGGCCCAGGACGACCTGTCCGCGCCGGACCGGTCGTTCACCCCCGAGCCGGACCTGGCGGCCGAGGTGCCCACCGTCGAGAACGGCGGGATCAGCGCCGACCGCAGGACGTACACGATCCGGCTGCGCGAGGGCGTGCTGTGGGACTCCGCGCCGCCCCGCGAGGTCACCGCGCACGACGTGGTCCGGGCGTTCAAGCGGCTGCCGAACCCGGTGTCGGGGGCCGGGGCGCTGCCCTACTTCACCACCACGATCGAGGGCATGCGCGAGTACTGCGACGCCTACCGGGCCGCCTTCGAGGAGACCGACCCCACCCCGAAGGCGCTCGCCGAGTTCCAGAACTCCCACGACATCGCCGGGCTGCGCGCCCTGGACGACCGCACCGTGGAGTTCCGGCTCCGGCGCCCCGCCAACGACATGCTCAACATCCTCGCGACCGGGTTCACCGCGCCCGCGCCCGTCGAGTACGACGACCACCTGCCCGACAGCATGGAGTTCCGCCGGAACACGCTGTCGTGCGCGCCGTACCGGCTCGTCCACTTCGCCGACCGCGGCGAGCGCATCGTCATGGAGCGCAACCCGGTGTGGCGCAAGGAGACCGACCCGATCCGCGACCAGTACGTCGAGCGGATCGAGATCGAGGTCGACACCTCGCCGGTGCCGGAGATGGAGCGGCGGATGGACGCGGGCGAGGTCGACCTCGCCTGGTCCTACACCTCCGTCTCGTGGGACCGCCCGAAGCCCAGCCAGGACGCGCCCGCGCGCAGCTACCCCGGCTTCGCGCTGAACCCGTACATCGTGTTCAACCTGCGCAGCCCGAACGCCGGGCGCGCGACGAGCGACCGGCGCGTGCGCGAGGCGGTCGCCTACGCCATCGACAAGGTCGCGATCGGCGAGATCCTGGACGCCCTGGACGCGCCCAACCGCCCGCTCGGCTCGGTCATCCCGGTCGGCAGCATCGGCCACCGGGACGACTTCGACCCCTACCCCACCCCCGGCTCACGCGGCGACCCGGAGAAGGCCCGCGCGCTGCTGGTGGAGGCGGGGTACGGCGACGGGCTCACGCTGATCGCGGCCGTCCGGAAGATCGGCATCCACCAGAAGGTCATGGCCTGCGTGCAGGAGAGCCTGGAGCGGATCGGGATCACGCTCGACTACCGCTACTACACCCAGGCCGAGTACTACGGGTCGGCGCTGTCCAACCCCGACGCCGGGCGCGCCGGGGCGTGGGACATCGCCGAGCCGGGCTTCACGCCCGACTGGTTCGGCAACAACGGCCGGGTGATCGTCCAGCCGCTGTTCCAGACCAACGACGTGCCGGGCACCACCAACTACGGCGGCTACAGCAACCCCGAGGTGGACGAGCTGATCGAGCGGGCGCTGGAGGAGCCCGACCCGGCCGCCGCCGAGGAGCTCTGGCACCAGGTGGACGCGCGGATCATGGCCGACCTGCCGGTGGTGCCGATCCTGTCGTTCGCCGCGATGACCTCGCGCTACCACGGCAGCCGCGTCCGCAACCCGGTGCACGTGCCGCAGATCCAGTTCTTCGACATCACCAACATCTGGCTCGACCCCGCCACCTGACGGCTCCCGCGTCCGGGCTTCCGGGGCCGGGCTTCCGCGACCAGGCGTCCGCGTCCGGGCCGGCGCGTTCCGGGAGCGG
>NZ_JBFAOF010000480.1:0-5378 GCF_040675125.1 Spirillospora sp. NPDC049652
GCGCGGTACCGCAGACGGCGACGGCGGCGCACGTCAGCGCCGCGCGGCGCGCAGGGGTTCTGCTTTCGAACAACAGGCACCTCCGGTTCGATGGGTTTGCCGAACCAAGTGTCTTGTCCGCGGTGCCAGGACGGGGTTAACGCGTCCTGTGGAGTTCCGGGTTCTGAGGGTGCTCGACGGGCGGATGTGGTGCGGGTCGCGCGGCCCGCCAGGCCGATGACCCGCGCGTACGTGACGCGTCGCCCGCCCAGACGCTGGAGCAATGGCGCGGCGCGCCCTCCCGCAGTGCGGCCTCTTCCGGCCAGGCTGATCGTGCTGGGTCAGAGGACGTCGTGTTGTGGGCGGAGCACGATCTTGCCGTGGGTGTGGCGCTGTTCCAGCTCCCGGAACGCGTCCCGTACCCGGTCCAGGGGATAGGTGCGGGCGATCGGAACGTCGAGTTCGCCGCGCGCGGCGAGCCGGGCCAGTTCACCGATGACGACCGCGCACGCGGCCGCGCCCTCGCCGTAGGTCCGAGCACCGACCCGCGCGGCGGCCGGCCAGTCGCTGATCGTGTTGATCCGCTCGGGGCGGACGCCGAGCTCCACCGCCAGGTCCACGTAGCCGTTCCCGAAGGTGTCGATGAAGGCGTCGACGGTCCCGCCGGATGCCTTCCGGATCCGCTCGGCCACGCCGTCGCCGTACTCGACCGGGACGACACCGTGCCGCTCCAGCCAGGCGTGGTTCCGTACGCTCGCCAGTCCGATCACCGTGGCGCCGCGCCGCCGCGCGAGCTGCACGGCGAGGGAACCGACGCCGCCCGCCGCGCCGGAGACCACGACCGTGTCGGCCGGTCCGGGGTCGATCGCGAACACGGTGGCGTATGCGGTCGTGCCGGCGACGTAGAGCGAGCCGGCCACGTCCCAGGGCAGTCCGTGCGGACGCGAGGTCAGGTTCACGTCGTCCACCACGGCGAACTCCGCGTGGCTGGAGCGGGTGTGGACGAAGCCGAGGACCTCGTCGCCCACCGCGAAGCCGCGGACCTGCGGGCCGGTCTCCACGACCACGCCGGCCAGGTCGCTGCCCTGTCCGCTCGGGAAGACCGCCGGCCAGCGCCCGTGCCGCGCGCCCTGGCGGATCATCACCTCGCCGGGCTGGATCCCGGCCGCGCGGACCTGGACCAGCACCTGTCCGGGCCCGGGCACGGGACGCTCCACCTCCTCGACCCGCAGGACGTCGATCCCGCCGTACTCGTGGAACCGCACTGCCTTCATCGTGTGACCGCCTCTCTCGCCGGTGTCACCGACTATGCGGTCAGCCGCGCGTCTGTACGAGCGGAGCGCTTTCCCTAGGATCGGCGGTCCGGGGATGCGGGGACGGAAGTGGTATCACTGCCGATATGGGGATGCACCGCGATGACCTCGCCGATTTCCTGAGACGGTCCCGGGCCCGGCTGGCCCCGCGGGACGTCGGGCTGGTCGAAGGGCCGAGGCGGCGCACGCCGGGGCTGCGGCGGGAGGAGGTCGCGGCGCTCGCGGGGATGTCGGCCGACTACTACATGCGGCTCGAACAGGCCAGGAGCCCGCAGCCGTCGGTGCAGATGCTGGCCGCGCTGACGCGTGCGCTGCGGCTGACCGTGGACGAGCGCGACCACCTGTACCTGCTCGCCGGGCACCGTCCGCCGGAGGGCGCCCGGGCGGGGGAGTACCTGCGGCCGGGCCTTCTGTACTTGCTCGACCAGCTGGACGGTGTCCCGGTCCAGGTGGTGAGCGACCTCGGCGACCTGCTGGCGCAGAACGACATGGCGTTGGCGCTGTTCGGGTGCGTGTGCACGGTGGCGCGCGAGGACCGCAACATCGTGCTGCGCTGGTTCACCGAGCCGGACGTCCGTGACCACTTCGCCGCCGAGGAGCACGACGAGCACGCTCGGCAACTGGTCGCCGACCTGCGCGCGGCGGTGGCCCGGCGCGGCCACGACGAGGCCTCTCGCGCCCTTGTCGCGCGGCTGAGCGCGACCAGCGCCGAGTTCACGGCACTGTGGGACCGGCACGAGGTCGCGGTGCGGAGGTCGCACCCCTACCGCTTCCGGCATCCCGAACTGGGCACGATCGAGTTCGACTGCGAGGTGCTGGCGACGCCCGCAGCGGACCAGCGGCTCCGGGTCTTCACGCCGCCGCCCGGCGGCACCGAGGCCCTGGACGTGCTGCGCGTGCTCGGTCCCCAGCACCGGCACGAGACCGCCCCGGCGCGTCCGGCCGGAACCTAGGACCGGCCAACCCGGCCCGGACCTGCGCGAACCGTGCCCGTGCCGGATTGTCCGGGCGCTGCCCTAGGGTGACGGCCATGATCGACATCGAGGCGCGCGGCCGGGTACCGCAGGCGTCCGGAGAGGACGTGCCGGTGGTGCGGGTCCGGTTGGCAGGGGGCTGACCATGGTGGAGCGTCCCATTCCGGAGGAGTACCTCGATCTCGTCCGCGAACAGCGCGCGGCGCTGCGCCGGCTGCTGGAGGAGGGGCGGGCCGCGACGAAGACGGGCGACCTCGCGGCCTTGCGGGAAACAGCGGAGAAGGCCCGGCTCCGGATCGAGGACGGCGGCGACCAGGCGTTGGGCAACCTGAAGCCGCACATCGACGACATCGTCACGGACTTCGACGAGCTCTATGACGCCGCGTTCCCGGTCGGCCGTCCGGCGGACATCGCCGACGTGCTGGCAGGTCCATGGCCGTCGGCTCACCGCAAGGCCCTCCTCGCCGACTACCTCGGATGCGACGTCCGGCACCGGCTGCTCCTGGACGAGGTGGCGGAGCGGGCCATCGCCGCTGCGGACACGCGCATGCTGCGGCTGCTCATCGTCACTCCGCTGGGCGTCATCCAGCGGACGAACGTGGCACGCATACTCGACGCGCTGCATCAGGCGGACGCCCTGGACGCGTCCCTGGTCGAACGGGCCTTCACCGACGACCTCCACCTCGGCAAGGCCATCGTCGGCGAGCCCCCGGCGTCCCAGCCGCTGGCCTGCGCGGACGCCGTCCGCGACCACGTGGACGAACTGACCTGGCGGCTGGTCTCCGCCACGGCTCCGGCCGATTGGGAGCACCTTCCGAAGGCACCGGTCCCGCGCGGTCTGCGGTTCGTCCGCACGGCCCTGACCTGGAACGGCGATCCCAAGGTCGCCGACCACCTCGGCGTCGCAGAGCTGACGGACTCCGAACGCAGCGCCCTGCTCGACATGCTGCGCGAACGGTCCGAGGCGGAGCGGCGACGGGCGTTCGGATGGCGGCTGCGCGCCGGTGACGCCGAGGTGCTCCTGCCGGTGTTCGGCCTGGAGCGGGCCGCGCCGCTGCTGCGGTTGATCCGGGCCATGCCCACCGACGAGACCGTCCGCCAGGACCGGGCCGCGCTCCTGGCGGCTGTCGAGGAGGCCGGGACGGACGCCGCACGGCGGCTGCTGGAGTTGGTCCCGAGCGAACTGGCGTCCGCGGTCATGGGCTGGAACCGTCCGGCGGTGCTGAAGCGGGTCAAGCACAACGCGCTCCAGGGCATCGCGGCGTTCGGCATGCTGCCCCTCGCCCCGGACGAGACGGTGCTGGAGCGCTACCTGGCGCTGCGCGAGCTCGCGAAGAAGGGACCCAAGCTCGGCCCCAATCGCAGGCACAGCCACGCCACCGCGATCTCGGTCGCCCTCGACCACCTCGCGCAGGTGGCCAGGTTCGCGGACGCGGACCGCCTCGAATGGGACTGCGAGGCCCGCATCGCCACCGGCACTCCGACCGAGGCGGAGATCGGTGACTACCGGGTCGTGCTGCGGTTCGACGGCGCCGACCCGGCGCTGACGGTCAGCCGGGCGGGGAGGTCGCTGAAGTCGGTCCCGGCCGCCGTCCGCTCGGACACCGGCTACCAGGAGCTGCGGGATCACCAGAAGCGGCTTCACGACCAGGCTCGCCGGATGCGGACCGGCCTGATCGAGCGGCTGGTCTCGACCGCCGCCACGCTGCCGCCGGACGAACTGTCCAGGCTGCTCTCCCTACCCGCCGGGGCGGCGATGCTGCCCGCCCTGCTCTGGCGCGACCAGGCGGGAACGATCGGCCTACTCGACCAGGTCGACAGCACCGGCCCGGTCACCGCCGTCCACCCGGTCGAACTGCACGAGCGCGGCCTGCTCGCCGAATGGCAGGCCGAGATCGTGCGACGGCGCATCCAGCAGCCGGTCAAGCAGGTGTTCCGGGAGCTGTACGTCCTCACGCCCGCGGAACGCGCGCCGGTGGATGTGTCGCGGCGGTTCGCCGGGCAGACGGTGGACGGCAAGGTGGCGGGTCGACTGCTGGCGGGCCGCGGCTGGTTCACGCACGGCGAGTACGACGACCACCAGGCGACCCGGTCCGCCGGGGACGGGCTGATCGCCGCCCTGCGCTGCGACTTCCACGGCTTCTTCGGCATGGGGGACGTCCTGCTCGGCGAGATCCGCTTCCTGACCGGCGGTCACCGGAACGGCGGCCGTTACGGCTCCCCGGCGGGCTCCGGGAACGTCGGCGGGACACCGGTCCCGCTGGCCGACGTGCCGCCGGTGGCCTTCTCCGAGGTCATGCGCGACCTTGACCTGGTGGTTTCCCGGACCGGCACGCCGTCCTCCTGACGGCTCTACGGGTGCATTTATCCCGAAACTTCTTAAAACCGCTCGGCTCGGGAAGGAAGGAGAGGCGGGGAAGGATCATCGGCGAACGGTCCACCCGGGACGCCTCGCCCACCCGGTGTTGGGGAGGGCGACGACGCGTCCCGGCTGGAGCACGTCCGCGATGTCGACCACGGCGCGCGGCGGGGCGCTACGGGTGCCTGACGTGCCCCGCGAGCCGAAGACGACGAGAGGAGACCTCTGATGCGTGGAGTGATGCTGAACGGACCCGGCGACGTCGAGGTGGTGGACCGCGAGGAGCCCCGGATCGTCGAACCGACCGACGCGGTCATCAAGGTGGCGGCGGCGTGCGTGTGCGGGTCGGATCTCTGGCCGTACCGGGGCGTCCAGAGGTCGTCCGGACCCGCGCCGATGGGCCACGAGTACGTCGGCGTGGTGGAGCAGGTCGGCGCTCAGGTGCGCGAGGTCCGGGTCGGCGACTTCGTGGTCGGGTCGTTCTTCGCCTCCGACAACACCTGCGAGATCTGCCGGGCCGGATACCAGTCCCGTTGCGTGCACGCCCAGCCGCTGGGCTCCATCGGCACGCAGGCGCAGTACGCGCGGATCCCGCTGGCCGACGGCACTCTGGTGGCCACTCCCGGCATGCCGGACGCGAACCTGGTCCCGTCCTTGCTGGCGGCCTCCGACGTGCTCGGGACCGGCTGGTTCGCGGCGGTCGCCGCCGAGGCGGAACCGGGCAAGACGGTGGCGGTCGTCGGCGACGGCGCG
>NZ_JBFAOF010000481.1:0-5372 GCF_040675125.1 Spirillospora sp. NPDC049652
CGCCGCCGGGCGGCTACCGGCGCGTCAGCGGATCGGGGTGAAGTCGCGGGCGCCGATGAACGAGGGCCGCCGCGACGGGGCGGAGAACGGCTCCTCGCAGATGTTCTCGACGCTGTTGAACACGATGAACACGTTCGACCGCGGGAACGGGGTGATGTTGCCGTTCGAGCCGTGCATGCAGTTGCAGTCGAACATGGTCGCCGAGCCCGCCGGGCCGGTGAACAGCTCGATGCCGTGCTTGTCGGCGAGGATCGACAGGCTGCCCTGGTCGGGCGTGCCGATCTCCTGGCTCTTCAGCGACTCCCGGTAGTGCTCCTCGGGGGTCTCGCCCACGCACGTCACGAACGTCCGGTGCGAACCGGGCATGATCATCAGCCCGCCGTTGTGCACGTGGTTCTCGGTCAGCGCGATCGAGATCGACACCGCCCGCATGCGCGGCATGCCGTCCTCGGCGTGCCAGGTCTCGAAGTCGGAGTGCCAGTAGAAGTCCTTGCCGGTGAACCCCGGCTTGTAGTTCACCCGGCTCTGGTGGACGTAGACGTCCGAGCCGAGGATCTGCCGGGCCCGGCCGACCACCCGCTCGTCGCGCGCCAGCCGGGCGAACACCTCGCTGGTCCGGTGCACCTCGAAGATCGAGCGGACCTCGTCGGTGCCGCGCTCGGTCACCGTCCGCTCGTCGGCGAGGACGGCCGGGTCGGAGGCCATCCGGCGCAGCTCCGCGCGGCAGGTCTCGACCTCCTCCGGCGTCAGCAGCCGGTCGATGGTCAGGTAGCCGTTGGCGTCGTAGCCCTCGAGGGTGGGCGCGTCGATCGGCCCGTCGGCGGCCGATCCGTAGACGACCGGGTCCTGCCGGTACAGCAGCGCGGCCTCGCCGCACTTGCGGGTCGGATAGGCGTCGTCGATGCTCGGATGGGTCTCGATCACGCTCACGCGTGCGTTCCTTCCTGCTCGGTGATCAGCGGGTAGACGCCGTTCTCGTCGTGGACCTCGCGTCCGGTGCACGGCGGGTTGAACACGCAGACCGTGCGGACGTCGGTGAAGGCCCTCAGCATGTGGTGTTCATGGCCGTCCAGCAGGTACATGACGCCTGGCTCGACGCGGTGGGTCTCGCCGGTCTCCTCGTTGACCAGCTCGCCCTCGCCGGAGATGCAGTAGACGGCCTCGATGTGGTTGGCGTACCACATCCGCGTCTCGGTCCCGGCGTACAGGACGGTGTCGTGCAGCGAGAAGCCGACCTTCTCCCTGGCCAGCACCAGGCGGCGGCTCGCCCAGGTCTCGGCCTGGACGTCCCGGTCGGTGCCGACGATCTCGTTCAGCGATCGGACGATCATTCGGGTGCTCCTCGGGTCGGGATCCGGTCGGGTCAGGCGGGCACGGCGGTGCGGACGGCGGCGACCGACTCGGCCAGCAGCTCCAGCCCCTCGGTCAGCTCCTCGGAGGTGGTGGTCAGCGGCGGCAGCATCTTCACGACCTCGTCGTTCGGCCCGGAGGTCTCCATCAGCAGCCCGCGGCCGAACGCCTCGGCGCAGATCCTGGCGGCCGTTTCCGGGTCACGGGTCTCCATACCCCAGACCAGGCCGCGTCCACGCACGTCCGCGATCGCCCCGGCGTGCTCCAGGGCGATCTCGTCCAGCGCCTGCTTGATCTGCTGGCCCTTCCTCAGGGTCTGCTTCTCCATGCCCTCGCCGGTCCAGTGGTCCTCCAGGGCCCCGACGGCGGTGACGAACGCCGGGTTGAAGCCGCGGAAGGTGCCGTTGTGCTCGCCGGGCTCCCAGACGTCCAGGTCACGGCGCATGAGGGTGATCGCGAACGGCAGCCCGTAGCCCGACAGGGACTTGGACAGGCAGACGATGTCGGGGGTGATCCCGGCCTCCTCGAAGCTGAAGAAGGGACCGGTCCGGCCGCAGCCCATCTGGACGTCGTCGACGATCAGCAGGATCCCGTGCCGGTGGCACAGGTCGGCCAGCCCGCGCAGCCACTCGGGGGAGGCGACGTTGATGCCGCCCTCGCCCTGGACGGTCTCCACGATCACCGCGGCCGGCTTGTCCAGGCCGCTGCCCGAGTCGTCCAGCATCGTCTCGAACAGCAGGAAGTCGGGGGTGCGGCCGTCGAGGTAGTTGTCGTACGGCATCGCCACGCCGTGCCCGAGCGGGACGCCCGCGCCGGTCCGCTTCATCGAGTTGCCGGTGACGGCGAGGGCGCCGAGCGTCATGCCGTGGAAGGCGTTGGTGAACGACACGACCGTCTCGCGGCCGGTGTACTTGCGGGCCAGTTTCAGCGCCGCCTCGACCGCGTGGTTGCCGGCCGGGCCGGGGAACTGGACCTTGTAGTCGAGCCCGCGCGGCTTCAGCACGATCTCGTCGAAACTCTCCAGGAAGCGGCGTTTCGCGGCGGTGTGCATGTCGAGCGAGTGGACGATGTTGTCCGCCGCCAGATAGTCCAGCAGCCGCTGTTTCAGGGCGGGGTCGTTGTGTCCGTAGTTGAGCGTTCCGGCGCCTGCGAAGAAATCGAGGAAGGTGCGCCCGTTCTCGTCGGTGAGCCGGCTGCCGCGTGCGGTGGTGAAGACCGTGGGCCAGCCTCTGCAATAACCGCGGACTTCCGATTCCAGGCGTGCGAAAACGTCCATCTGGACCTCCGGGGGTCGAAGCTTGTGGTGGCGGTGACGGGGTGCTGGGTCGGGGAGCGGTGGGGTGGTCGGGAGGGGCTGCGGGCGGGTCGCGGAGGCGCGGTCAGTCGGTCCCCAGCGGGCTGATCCGGAACAGGGCCTCGGCCTCGTGGCCGTCCAGCAGTTCCGGGCCGAACAGCGGGATCCGGACGAGCTCGGCGCCGTGGTCGCGGGCGAACGAGCTGAACAGGGCCGCGGAGGCGGTGTTGCTCGCGGTGACGGTCGCCTCCATCGCGTGGACGCCGCGGGGCGTCAGACGCTCGGCGAGGCCGTCCAGCATGCGGCGGGCGAGCCCGAGCCCGCGCCGTTCGGGGTCGACCGCGACCTGCCACACGAACAGCGTTCCGGGGGCGTCCGGGCGGACGTAGCCGGTGACGAACCCGCGCGGCCGGTCGCCTTCGCGGGCCACGATCGAGGTCGCCGCGAAGTCCCGGCACCACAGGGTGTAGCTGTACGGCGAATTGACGTCGAGGACTTCGGACTCGCGGGCCATGCGCCATAGGTCCGGTCCGTCTCGCAGGGTCGGTTCCGCGAGCACGAATCCGGTGCCGGTATCGGACGGGTCGGTGGCGGAACTGATCGGTAGCACTGCCATGTCCAGGAAACTTAGCGAATCCCTGGGACCCATCGTTATTTTTCGTTATATGCGCGATGTTTGGCAATGGCGTGAGCGGGTAGGGTGACCCGCTTGCATTTTTCCGGGATGTTTCGCGCGCGTTTCGGCGATTTCCGGGCCCGCCATTTCGGGGGCTGCCCAGGGGAGACGCCGTCCTCCCGGCCGCCCGGCCCGCGCCGGCGCGGCGCGAGGGGCTCCACCGCCCCGGCGGCGTCCGGCCCCGGGACGCCCGGTCTCAATTGTGTGAGGTGAATCACAACACCTGGATGTCATCGCGAGGTGCCCCGCACGCGTCGCGTCCGCCGGAGCCCTCTGGCATCACGGTAGGGCGAGGTGCCGCGACGCGGAAGGGCCCCACGCCAAAGCGTGGGGCCCTTCTGGAGGACTCGCAGGCCAGCGGCCGGAAAGTCGGGCGGCCGGACGGCGCCGAAACCGCCTTTTCGGCGGTCCCGACGCCCGCCGGGCCCCTCTGGCGGCCTTCGGGAAACCGCTTAGGGGCCGCTCGGACGTCCGCCCTGTCAGCCCGCCCCGTCGGCCCGCGCGACACCGTCCGGCGGCTGGTGACCGGGTCAGTCCTTGTCGGCGAACCTGTCGGTCGCCTCGATGAGGCGGTGCAGGATGCCCGGCTCGGTGTAGGCGTGGCCGGCGTCCGGCACCAGGTGGAACTCCGCCTCGGGCCACGCCCGGTGCAGGTCCCAGGCCGTCGCGGGCGGGGTGCACACGTCGTACCGGCCCTGCACGATCACCGCCGGGATGTGCCGGATCTTGTCGACGTCCGCGATGAGCTGCTCGTACTCGAAGAACCCGTCGTTGACGAAGTAGTGGTTCTCGATCCGCGCGAACGCGACCGCGTAGTCCGGCTCGCCGAACTCCGAGACCCGCTCGGGGTCGGGCAGCAGCGACACCGTCGCGCCCTCCCAGGTGGCCCACGCGCGCGCCGCCTCCTCCCGCGTCCCGCGGTCGGGGGAGTTCAGCCGCTCGTGGTAGGCCGCGAGCATGTTCTCCCGCTCGTCCTCGGGGATCGGCGCGAGGTACTGCTCCCACAGGTCCGGGAACAGCAGCGACGCGCCCTCCTCGTAGAACCAGGTGAGCTCGAACGGGCGCAGGGTGAAGATGCCGCGCAGGACCATCCCGGTGACCCGCTCCGGGTGCGTCTGCGCGTACGCCAGCGACAGGGCGCTGCCCCACGACCCGCCGAACAGCAGCCACCGGTCGATGCCGAGGTGCTCGCGCAGCAGCTCCATGTCGGCGACCAGGTTCCAGGTGGTGTTGTCCTCCAGCGACACCGCCGGGTCGGACGCGTGCGGGGTGCTGCGGCCGCAGTTGCGCTGGTCGAACAGCACGATCCGGTAGCGCTCGGGGTCGAACTGGCGGCGGTGGTCCGGGCTGCACCCGCCGCCCGGCCCGCCGTGCACCATCACGGCCGGTCTCCCCTGTGGATTCCCGCACACCTCCCAATAGACCCGCTCGCCGTCGCCGACCTCGAGCATCCCTGTCTCGTACGGCTCGATCGGCGGGTAGAGGGTGCGCAGTTCGGTCGCCATGCTCGACACTCCCGTCAGTACGTCCTGGTGAGGACCGGCCCCGTGTGCGGGGCCGACGGGGCACACCCTGGCACAACGGCCGCGCCCGACGCCCGACGCGGACGCCGACGCGCCCGGGCGGCACGTCCGGCCGGACGAACCTCGCCGACCCCTATGGATCACGAAGAAATCCGCGAAAGGGATGTCGGGAACGGTTCGGGCCGCGCCCGGCGGGGAATCCGGTGATCGCCCGGATCCGGCCGCCCGACGAGTCCGGGTGAAGGGGAGTGAGCTGTGATTTTCCGCGCTGGCCTGGTCGCCACGTGATCGTGAGGAGCGAGGAACGGAACCCCAAACTGGGCAAACGCTCTACGCGGCGGCACTAGAGTGCCTTTGGTGAGCGAAGCGACGAGCCGTGCGGCGGAGAGCGCCGCGATCGCGACGGAGCCCCCCGAGCGACCGGCCCGCCCCGGGTCACGGCTCGCTGGACGCAGGCGAGGGATGCGGTGAGCGAACTGAACGGATCCGGCGGCTCGCGCGGGGTCCCGGGCGCCGACTCGGCCTGGCC
>NZ_JBFAOF010000482.1:0-5371 GCF_040675125.1 Spirillospora sp. NPDC049652
CCTGGCTGTAGGCGACGGCGGTGTCGGCGGCGGCGGCGAAGATCTTGCCCTTGCCGTCCGCCTCGGCCCGCTGCGCCGCGCCGTTGTAGACCTTCTCGAAGACGCGCGGGACGGCCAGCAGGAAGGTGGGGTGGAACGTTCCAAGATCGTCCTGCAGGGTGCCGGGGGTGCCGTGCGCCAGCACCATCCCGCACTCGACGCAGCCCACCTGCACCAGCCGCGCGAACACGTGCGCGAGCGGCAGGAACAGCAGCGTGGACGCGCCGTCCCCGGTGATCTCCGGCACCCCGGCGAGCACGACGTTGCGCGCGGTGGCCAGGAAGTTCGCGTGGGTCAGCTCGCAGCCGCGCGGCCGGCCGGTCGTGCCGGACGTGTAGACGATCGTCGCCAGGTCCGCCGCCCGCCGCGACCGCCGCCGGGCGGTCAGCTCCTCGTCGGAGACCGCCGCGCCCCAGGCGGCGAGCCGGTCCAGGTCGTCCGGCTCGAGGCCGCAGACGTGCGCGAGGCCGGGCAGCGAGCCCCGGACGGCGGCGACCGCCGACCGGTTCCCGGCGGTCTCGACGAAGATCCCGCGCGCGCCCGAGTCCCCGAGGATCCAGGCGACCTGCTCGGCCGAGGACGTCTCGTACACCGGGACGGTGACGCCGCCCGCCGCCCAGATCGCGTAGTCCAGGACGGTCCACTCGTACCGGGTGCGCGCCATCAGCGCGATCCGGTCGCCGGGCTCGATCCCGACCGCGATCAGCCCCTTGGCGAGCCGCGCGACGTCGGCCGCGAACTCGCCGGCCGTCACCGCGCTCCAGGCGTCCCCGCCCGCCGCCGGGACGCGGCGGCGGGCGACGATCCGGGCGGGGGCGCGGTCCGCGCGGTCGAACGGGGCGTCGGTCAGGTTCGCCCCGTCCGGGAACCGCTCCTGGACGGGGACGTCGGTCTCGCGCATCAGTGCCTCACGGACGGGTCAGGAGTAGAGGGCGTCGATCTCGCGGGCGAAGTCCTTCATCACCACGTGCCGGCGCACCTTGAGGCTCGGGGTCATGTGCCCGGCCTCCTCGGTGAAGTCGACGCCGAGGATCTCGTACTTCTTGATCGCCTCGGCGTGCGACACGGACTTGTTGGCGGCGGCCACCGCGCGGTCGATCTCGGCGACCACGTCGGCGTCCCGGCGCAGCTCCTCGACGGTCATCGCGGTGGGCTTGCCGTGCTGGGCCTTCCACGGGACGAGCGCCTCCTCGTCCAGGGTGATCAGGGCGCTGATGAACTTGCGGCCGTCGCCGACCACGATCGCCTGGCTGATCAGCGGACAGGCGCGCAGCCGGTCCTCCAGCGGCGCGGGGGCCACGTTCTTGCCCGCCGCCGTGACCAGGATCTCCTTCTTGCGCCCGGTGATCCTGAGGTAGCCGTCCTCGTCGAGCTCGCCGAGGTCGCCGGTGTGGAACCAGCCGTCCTCGACGGCCTCCGCGGTCGCCTTCTCGTTGTTCCAGTAGCCGCGCAGGATGTTGACGCCCTTGGCGAGCACCTCGCCGTCCTCGGCGATCCGCACCGCCACGCCCGGGATCGGCTGCCCGACGGTGCCGATCTTCAGCGCGGACGGCCGGTTCACGGTGATCGGGGCGGTGGTCTCGGTCAGGCCGTAGCCCTCCAGGATGGTGATCCCGACGCCGCGGAAGAAGTGCCCGAGCCGCTCGCCGAGGGCCGCGCCGCCGGACACCGCGTAGTCCACCCGCCCGCCGACGGCCGCGCGCAGCTTGCCGTAGACGAGCACGTCGAAGACCTTGTGCTTGAGCCGCAGCTTGAGGTCGGGGCCGCCCGCCGACAGGGCCTTGCTGTAGGCGATGGCGGTCTCGGTGGCGGCGGCGAAGATCTTGCCCTTGCCGCCGGCGATCGCCTTCTGCTCGGCGCCGCCGTAGACCTTCTCGAACACGCGCGGGACGGCGAGCAGGAACGACGGCCGGAAGGTCTCCAGGTCGGGCAGCAGGCTCTTGATGTCGCTGTGCCCGAGGACGATCGCGCCCTCGATGGTCGCGACCTGGATGAGCCGCGCGAACACGTGCGCGAGCGGCAGGAACAGCAGCGTGGACGAGCCGCCGACGGTGACCTCGGCGAGCGCGCCCTGGATGGCGTTGCGCGCGGTCAGCACCAGGTTCCCGTGGGTCAGCTCGCAGCCCTTGGGGCGGCCGGTCGTGCCGGAGGTGTACACGAGCGTCGCGACGTCGTCCGAGGTCGGAATGTGGCGGCGCTTGTCGATCTCGGCGTCCGGGACCTCCGCGCCGGAGGCGCTCAGCTCGGCGACCGCGCCCGCCTCGATGCCCCAGACATGCTCGAGGCCCGGGAGCTCGGCCCGGACCTCGGCGATGGTCGCGAAGTGCTCGTCGGTCTCGGCGAACACGGCCTTGGCGCCGGAGTCGCCGATGATCCACTTCACCTGCTCGGGGGAGGAGGTCTCGTAGATCGGGACGCTCACGCCGCCCACCGCCCAGACGGCGTAGTCGATCAGCGTCCACTCGTAGCGGGTGCGGGACATCAGCGCGACCCGGTCGCCGGGCTCGATCCCGGCGGCGACCAGGCCCTTGCCGAGGGCGGTGACCTCGGCGGCGAACTCGCCGGCCGTCACGGCGGTCCAGGCTCCGCCCGCGCCGCGACGCCGCAGGACGATCGTGGCGGGCTTCTCGGCGGCCCGGGTGAAAGGCGCGTCGGTCAGGTTGGTGGAGTCGGGGACCTCCACCAAGGCGGGGACGCTGAACTCGCGCACGGCCACTCCTCGGTTGATCACGGCTTAAGGCGGGGACGACGGTACAACCTCTTGCTACTCGATGGTAGCTACGGGTCCGCGCAGGTCGGTAGCGGCGAGCCCGCCGGTGATCGCGGGCGGGGCGGCCCTCCCGCCCGGGACGATCATCCGCCGGCCCGCCGTGCCGTCGCGGGAGCCGTTGTGGTTCCGAGTAAACAGGGCCCGCGGACCGCCGCGGGACCGGCGCGGGCCGCCGGTTCCGGACACCGGCTCCCCACCTGCCCCGAAGCCGTTCGCGTGATCGTCGCCACACGGTCACAGCCGGGCAACGGCCGGGGTGGGCGGCGGTCCGGCGGGGACCGCCGGTCTACCCTTGACCAGGACGGATCCGGCTCGGGCAGGGAGGCGCGCGTGGCGCTGCTGGAAGTGATCGCGCTGACCGCGCGGGACGCGGCCGCCGCCGAGGAGGGCGGCGCGGACCGCCTCGAACTGGTCGCGGACATGGCCGCCGACGGCCTCACCCCGGATCCTGAGGTCGTCGCGGAGATCCGGCGGGCGACCCGGCTGCCGATGCGGGCGATGCTCCGCGCCAACCCGGGCTTCCGCACCACCGCGCCCGAGCTGGACCGGCTGCGCCGCGCCGCCGAGGGCCTCGCCGAGGCCGGCGCGGACGGGTTCGTGCTCGGCTTCCTCGACCCGTTCGGCGCGGTGGACGCCGCGTCGGTCGCCAAGATCGTCAACGCGCTCCCGGACGACCTGCCGTGGACGTTCCACCGGGCGCTCGACCACGCCGCCGACCCGGTCGCCGGGTGGGCGGCCGTCCGGATGCTGGGCTGCGACACCGTCCTCACCGCCGGGTCCGCGCGCGGCGTGGAGGCGGGCCTGGACGTGCTGGTGCGCCGCGCCGCCGAAGGCCCGGCGTCGGCGCGCCTGCTGATGGCGGGCGGGGGACTGCGCCGCAAGCACGTCGCCGTCCTCGCCGCCGCCGGGGTCGGGGCCTTCCACGTCGGCACGGCCGTCCGGCCCGAGGGCTCGTGGGACGCGCCGGTCGACGCCGCTCTCGTCGCGGACTGGCGCGCCCTGGTGACCGCCGCCTCGTCCTGACCGGCCGTGCCCGGACCGCCGGACGCCTATTAGGCTCGTTTCATGCGGATCCATGTGGTGAGTGACGTCCATGGCCGCGCGGATGCGCTCAGGCATGCCGGGGACGGCGCGGACGCGCTGGTCTGCCTGGGCGACCTGATCCTGTTCCTCGACTACTCCGACCACGGGCGGGGCATCTTCGCCGACCTGTTCGGGGCGGAGAACGCCGATCGCTTCATCGCGCTGCGCACGGCCAAGCGGTTCGACGAGGCGCGGGAGTTCTCCCGGCGGATGTGGTCCTCGCTGGACGGGGACGCCTGGCCGCACATCGAGAAGGCCGTCCGGGGGCAGTACGCGGAGCTGTTCGACGCGATGCCGACGCCGGCCTACCTCACCTACGGCAATGTGGACGTGCCGCGGATGTGGGCCGACTTCCTCCGGCCGGGTCACCGCGTCCTGGACGGCGAGGTCGCCGACATCGGCGGCGTCCGGTTCGGGTTCGTCGGCGGCGGGCTGCGGACGGTCTACCGGACCCCGAACGAGATCGACGACGCGGAGTTCGCGGCGAAGGTCGAGGCGGTCGGCGCGGTGGACGTGCTGTGCTGCCACATCCCGCCGGCCGTCCCGGACCTGCTGTACGACACGGTCGCGCGGCGGTTCGAGCGGGGCAGCGAGGCGGTGCTGGAGGCGATCCGCGCCACGTCCCCGCGCTACGTGCTGTTCGGCCATGTGCACCAGCCGCTCGCCCGGCGGAGGCGAATAGGCCGCACCGAATGCATCAATGTGGGACATTTCCGGGCGAGTGGGAAGCCCTACGTACTGACGATCTGACCGGAACTCCGCGAGGATGTGTCCGGCGCGGGAACGGCGGCGGACGCTTCAGCGCGGCCGGCGACCCCAGCGGATGGCAGCAGCAGAGCCGGAGGGAAAGGACCCATGGCGGACCGCACGAGCTCGTCCATCACGATCAGGGCCCCGCGGGCCGACATCATGGCGGTGATCGCCGACCTCCGGGCCTACCCGGACTGGGCGAGCGGGATCCGCGCCTTCGAGGTCACCGAGACCGGCGACGACGGCCGTGCCCGGCGCGCCCGGATGACCTTCGAGGGCGGACCGATCAGCGACACCGTCGGGCTCGCCTACACCTGGGAGGGCGACGACGCCGTCCGCTGGGAGCTGGTCGAGCCGGGCGCGGTGGTGACCGGCCTGCACGGCGCCTACACCCTGGCCGAGACCGGGCCCGGGGAGACCGAGGTCACCTACGAGCTGGCCGTGGACGTCCGGATCCCGATGATCGGCATGGTCCGGCGCAAGGGCGAGAAGCGGATCATCGACTCCGCCCTCAAGGGCCTGCGCCGGCACGTCGAGGGCTGAGCGGTGTGCCGCGCGGCGCGCGAGCCGCTACCGTTGCCCGCCGACCAGGGATGGACAATGTTCTCATGACCGACCAGCAGCCAGGCGACGTCCTCGACGAGGCGGCCAAGCTCTTCGACGCCGTCCGGCGCCGGGTGGGCCAGGCCGCGCGCGCGGCCTCGTCCGTGGCGTCCGGCATCTCCGGAG
>NZ_JBFAOF010000483.1:0-5364 GCF_040675125.1 Spirillospora sp. NPDC049652
CCGCCTCGTCCGCACCGGCGACGCGCTGCTGGCCCCGGCCATCACCCGCCGCCTGGTCGAGCGCTTCGCGGCCCGCGCGGACGCCACCGCCCTGCACCGCGACCTGGGCCCGCTCACGTCCCGCGAACTGGAGGTGCTCCGCCTGCTCGCCCGCGGCCGCACCAACGCCGAGCTCGCCGCCCACCTGCACCTCAGCGAGGCCACGGTCAAGACCCACGTGGCCCGCATCCTGTCCAAGCTCGACCTCCGCGACCGCGCCCAGGCCATCATCGTCGCCTACGAGACCGGCCTCATCACGCCCGGCCAGTCCTGACGTCGAGGCCCGGCCCCGTCAGCCGTCAGCCGTCAGCCGTCAGCCGTCCGCGTCCGCGAGCACGGCGTCGATCGTGCGGCGGCACATGGCGGCGAACGGCGGGTTGCTCTCGCGGTAGTACGGGAGCCCGAGCAGCGCCATGGAGAAGGCCCAGCCGCGTCCGCGAAGCCAGGACGCCTCGTCCGCGCCGGCCGCCTCGCGGAAGGTCCCGCGCGCGTCCGCCGGGAGGACGGTCCAGGCGGGCATCAGGTCGCAGGACGGGTCGCCCAGCCCGGCGGTCCCGAAGTCGAGGACGCCGCTGAGCCGTCCGCCCGCGACCAGCAGATTGGCGGGCAGCAGGTCGGAGTGCGCCCAGGCCGGCGGGCCGTCCCAGGCGGGGGCGCCGACCGACTCGTCCCACAGCGCCGTCGCGAGCGCGGTGTCCAGGTCGGCTTCGAGGCGCGTGATGGCCGCGCGCGTCGCGGCGTCCACCCCGGCCAGGGTTCCGCCCCGGTAGGACGCCGGGCCGTCCCGGAACGGGATCCGCCGGAACGCGGCGACCAGCTCGGCCAGGTCCACGGCGAGCTCGGCGTCGGTGCCGGTGTGGGAGGGGTGCGCGCCGTCCAGCCAGCGGTGCACCGACCAGGGCCAGGGGAACACCTCGCCGGGTTTCCCGCGGCCGAGCAGCTCCGGGGTGGGCACGGTCAGCAGCGGCGCCAGGCGCGGAAGCCACTCCTGCTCTCTGAGCAGCCCCTTCACGCCGCCCGCGGTGCGGGGGAGGCGGACGTCCATGGCCTCGCCCAGCCGGAAGATCGCATTGACCGTCCCGGACGACTCGACGCGTTCGATCGGCAGGTCGGCCCACGCGGGGAACTGCTCGCGCAGCAGGCGGCGGACGAGATCCGCGCTGATGGTCGCCTCGTCGGCGTGCATGGGAGTCATCCCCAGCATGAGAACCGGGAACGGGCGGGCCGGGCAACCGGATTTAGGATCGGCGGGTGCGAATTGATCTTGTGACGCTGGTGGTGGACGAGTACGACCCGGCGATCGGGTTCTTCACCGGCGTGCTGGGGTTCGAGCTGGTGGAGGACTCCCCGGCGGTCACGAACGACGGACGGCCCAAGCGGTGGGTGGTGGTCCGCCCGGCGGGCGGCGGGACGGGGCTGCTGCTCGCGCGGGCCGACGGGGAGCGGCAGCACGGCGCGGTCGGCGACCAGGTCGCGGGCCGGGTCGGTTTCTTCCTCCGCGTGGACGACTTCGACGCGATGTACCGGCGGATGGTCGAGGCCGGGGTGCGGTTCGTGACAGAGCCCCGGGACGAGCCGTACGGGCGGGTCGCGGTTTTCCTCGACATCGCCGGGAACCGCTGGGACCTGCTGGGAGGGGCGGACGGATAAGGGACACCCCGCAAGCGCCGTCCGCCCCCGGGAGCGTCAGCGGGCGCGCAGGAGGAGCTTGCCGGTGGTGCCGCGCCCGGCGAGGTCGCGGTGCGCCTGGGCGGCCTCTTCGAGCGGGTACTCGGCGTGCACGCGGACGTTCAGCCGGCCCTGCGACGCCCAGCCGATGACGTCGCGGTAGCGGGCGTGGAGCTCGGCCGGGTCGGCGACGAAGTGCTGGAGGTTCGGACGGGTGAACTTGATCGAGCCCGCGGCGTTGAGGCGCATCGGGTCGACCGGCGGGACGGGGCCGCTCGCCCCGCCGAACAGGACCAGCGTCCCGCGCGGGCGCACCGCCGCGAGGGAGCGGTCGAAGGTGCTCCGGCCGACCCCGTCGTAGACGGCGTGGGCGCCGGTGCCGCCGGTCAGCTCGCGCACGCGGTCGTCGAAGCCGTCGTAGCCGACCAGGACGTGGTCGGCGCCCGCCGCGCGCGAGATCTCGGCCTTCTCCTCGGTGGAGACCGTGGTGACGACGGTCGCGCCGAGGATCTTCAGGACCTGGGTCAGCGCCAGACCGGTGCCGCCCGCGCCCGCGTGGACCAGGACGGTCTCCCCGGCGCGGACGGGGTGCGACTCGGTCGCCAGGTAGTGCGCGGTCAGGCCCTGGAGGGGGAGCGCGGCGGCCTGCGCGTCGTCCACGTCGTCCGCGACGGGCAGCAGCCGCGCGGCGGGCGCGACCAGGTGCCCGGCGTACGAACCGGCGATGCTGTCCCAGGCGACCCGGTCGCCCGCCTTCAGCCCGGTGACGCCGTCGCCGACCGCGACGACGCGTCCGGAGCCCTCCAAGCCCGGCACGTACGGCAGCTCCATCTGGTAGCGGCCCTCGCGCTGGTAGATGTCGAGGAAGTTGACCCCGGCGTACGCGATCTCGACCAGCGCCTCACCCGCGCCGACCTCGGACGGCACGTCCACCTTCTCGGGCCGCAGCACCTCAGGGCCGCCCTGCTCGCGGATCACGATCGCCGTCGACTGCATGTGTCGCTCCTCTGTGCTCGGGCCCGTGTTCGGGCCGCGGTACTCGGTCCACCCCTGAACGGGGCAACCCGCGTCACACGCCGATCATTCCGATCGGGAAAGTCGGCGTGCGACGTTCTCCCGGACGTCCGCGGGGAGCGCGTCGCCGGCGTCCAGGAGGCGGGGGAGGAGCGCGGGCTCCAGGGTCAGGGCGCGGAAGGCCAGCGCGACGCTCACCTCGTGGGACGGGCGGTGCTCGACGGTGATCTCGTCGCCCGCCGCGATCTCGCCGGGCTCGATCACGCGGAAGTACGGGCCGGGCAGGGCGCGGGCGGTGAAGGTCCTGATCCAGCCGGGCAGGTCCATCCAGCCGGCGAACGTCCGGCACGGGATGCGCGGGGCGGACACCTCCAGCAGGACATCGCGGCCGACCCGCCAGCGTTCGCCGATGCGCGCGTCGTTGGCGTCGATGCCGGACGTGGTGAGGTTCTCGCCGAACGAGCCGCTCGGGATGTCGCGGCCGAGGTCGGCGGCCCAGGCGTCCAGGTCCTCGCGGGCGTAGGCGTACACGGCCTGGTCGTCGCCGCCGTGGTGGCGCAGGTTGTGGACGCGGTCGCCCGCGAGGCCGACGGCGCCGGTGCCCCGGGGGCCGGGCGCCTCCACCCGGACGGGACCGTCCACGGGGCGCTTGTCGATTCCGGTGCCGGTGTAGCTCTGCCAGGGGTTGTCGCGCGGGACGCCGATGTTCAGCGAGAGAAGGAACGCCATCCGAGGAGGGTAGACGGAACGCGGCGCCCGGTGGTTTGCGGGTATATGTGGACGTGTGTGGTGGTTGGGTGGGCTCAGTCCGCGACGGCGCTGGTACGTCGGCGGGATGACGGCGCTGGTCGCGCTGGTCGTCCTCCTCGCGGCCGGGCGGTTCGCGCTCGCCCGCGCCGGACGGCACACCGGTCCGGCCGCCGACCAGTCCGTGCCCGGCCCGGTCGTGCTCGTCCCCGGCTACGGCGGCGGGACGGACGGGCTGGCCGTCCTCGCGGACCGGCTCGAACGCCTCGGCCGCCGCGCCACGATCGCCGCCCCGCCCGGCGACGGCACCGGTGACCTGCGAAAACAGGCGGACGCGCTGGACCGGAAGGTGACCGCCCTGCTGCGCGACGGCGCGCCCTCGGTGGACGTCGTCGGCTACTCGGCGGGCGGCGTCGTCGCGCGGCTGTGGGCCCGCGACCACGACGGCGCGCGCAAGGCCCGGCGGATCGTCACCCTCGGCTCGCCGCACCAGGGCGCGGACGTCTCGGCGGCCGGGCTCGCGCTGTCGCCGGGCGCGTGCCCGGAGGCGTGCCGCCAGCTCGTCCCGGACAGCCCGCTGCTGCGCGGCCTCGGCGACCGGGTCGGCGACCGGCCCGAGTGGATGTCGGTGTGGACGACCCACGACCGGACCGTCCAGCCGCCGGACTCGGCGCAGCTCGACGGCGCGGTCAACGTCGTCCTCCAGGACGTCTGCGCGGACGCCCGGACGGGCCACGACGGCCTCCCGTCCGACCCGCTCGTCGGCGGGATCGTGCTGCGCGCCCTCGGCGCCGACCCGATGACGATCCCCGTCGCGACCGACTGCCGGAGCCTGCGGGCGCTCAGCTCGTGACGTCCCGGGTGGCGAAGTTGGCCCAGGCCGCGGCGAGGAACACGGCCACGTAGACGCCCTGCAGCGCGAGCCCGCGTTCGATGTCGTGCCAGAGCACCGGCGCGCGGAAGAAGTCGATCCACGCCAGCCAGTAGCGCGTCGGCAGGTAGGGGTGGACGGCCGCCGCCGCGTCCAGCGACACCAGGATCTGGCTGGTCACGAGCGCGGCGAGCGCGCCCAGCGCCGCGCCGAGCGCCGAGTCGGTCACCGTGGACAAGAACAGCGCGATCGCGCCGACGCCCAGCATCGACACCCCGACGTAGAGCATCGCGCACGCCAGCCGCAGCAGCACCTGCGGCGTGGTCAGGCCCGTCCCGGACATGGAGGTGACCAGGCTCGCGCCCGTCACCGCCGAGGCGGGCTTCGCGCCGAACACCGCCACCCCGATCGCGTAGGAGCTGAGCGTCACGGCGACCACGGCGAGCAGGACGAACCCGGTGAGGGCGGCGAGCTTGGCGACCAGCAGCCGGGTCCGGCCGACCGGACGCAGCAGCAGGTAGCGCAGCATCCCCGAGCCCGCCTCGCCCGCCACCGCGTCCCCGCCGACGACCGCGACCGACACCGGCAGGAACAGAGGCAGCACCATCGCGAGCGCCGCCGCCGGGTACAGCGTCCCGTTGGACAGCACCGCCGACAGGAACGCCGGCCCCTGCCCGGCGGGCGGCGCCACCTTCGTCACGCCGAGGAATCCCGCGACGATCCCGGGCAGCCCGCACAGCAGCGCCAGCGACACCCACGTCCGGGGCCGCCGCAGCATCTTCACCAGCTCGGTCCGGATCACGGCGCCTCCGCCGGCCGGTCGACACGGTCCACGACGGGACCGTCCGGAGGACCTTGCGGGGAGCCTTGCCGAGGACCGCCCGGGAGGCGGTCGAAACGGTCGGCGCTCGTGCCGGTCAGGGACAGGACGACCTCCTCCAGCGTGTGCCGCTGCGGCCGGATCTCGGCCACCCGCAGCCCGTCCGCGACCAGCAGCGCGTTCAGCTCGGCGGCGTCGGCGGCCC
>NZ_JBFAOF010000484.1:0-5362 GCF_040675125.1 Spirillospora sp. NPDC049652
GTCGCCGACGTGCACCGCGATCCCGACGTCCAGGGCGCTGGCCGCGCCGAAGTGCGCGGCGACGGCGGTGGTGAGGGCGGTGGCGGGGCCGCGTCCGTCCTCGGCGCGGACGGCGTGCCAGAGCGCGGCCTCCCCGAGCGTTCCGCCGCCGCCCCAGTCGCCGGTGTGCGGGCCGAGCGAGGGGAACCGGACGCTCGCGCCGTCCGGGGCGACGCCGACGCAGTTGATGCCCGCGCCGCACACGACCGCGACGCCCCAGCCGCGCCGCGCCCCGGTGTGCAGCAGCGCGAAGGTGTCGTTGCCGACGGTGACGCGGTCGGTCCAGCCGCGGGAGCGGAGCGCCTTGGCGAGGGCGTGCTCCTCGTCGGGCAGGTCCACGTTGGCCATGTACGCCGATACCACCGCGACCGGGGGAGCGGACGTGCCGGACGAGGCGGACGTGCGGGTCGTGTCGGCGGCCGCGAGAGCCCGGTCCACGAGGGCCGCGACGGTGTCGGCGGCGCGCTCGAAGCCGGTCTCGTGGGGGCGGTAGCCGGGCCCGCGGACGGTGGCCAGGACCGTGCCGGCGGTGTCGGCGACCAGCACGTCGGTCTTGCTGTTGCCGCCGTCCACCGCGACGAGCGTGCGGCTCACCGGGCCGTCCAGGGCAGGTGGGCGCGGTTGGCGGCGACCAGGTCGGCCGCGAGCCGGTCGGCCGGGCCGTCCTGCCCGACGAGCGGGTGGGCGAGCAGGGCCGTGCGGACGCGTTCGACACGGCCGTGCAGCGCCGCGTCCAGGGCCAGTTCCTCGTAGGCGGACACGTGCGCGACGAGCCCGGCGTACAGGGGTTCCAGCGGCGGGACGGGCAGGGGGACCGGTCCCTTGGCGGTGATGCGGGCCGGGACCTCGACCACGGCGTGGTCCGGCAGGAACGGGAACGTTCCGTTGTTGCGCACGTTGGCGACCTGCACCTCCGGGACGTCGACGGCTCCGGGTGTGCCGAGCAGCCCGGCCAGGAGGTGGACGGCCGCCTCGGAGTAGAACGCGCCGCCGCGCTCCGACAGTCGCGCGGGCCGGGTGTCGTTGGCGGGGTCGGCGTACAGCTCGAGCAGCTCGCGTTCGACGGCCGCGACCTGGTCGGCGCGCGGGGCCGTGATGCGCTGCCGGTCGACGATCCGGTCGTGCTCGTAGTAGTAGCTCAGGTAGTACGACGGCAGGGCCCGCAGGTGGTGCAGGAGGTCGCCGGGCAGGTTGCTGATGTCGGCCAGGGCGGGCAGGTGCTCGTCGAGGAGTTCGGGGAGGCGGTCGGTGCCGTCCACGCGGGCCGACCGTACCCAGGTGAGGTGGTTCAGTCCCGCGTGCCCGAGCTCGACGGCGTTCGGCGGGACGTCCAGCAGCGACGCGAGCCGCCGCTGGACGTGGATGGCGACGTTGCACAGCCCGACCGCGCGGTGCCCGGCGTCCAGCAGCGCCCGGGTGACGATCCCGACCGGGTTGGTGAAGTCGACGATCCAGGCGTCCGGGGCGTGCTCGGCGATGGTCTCGGCCAGGCCGAGGACGACCGGGACGGTGCGCAGCGCCTTGGCGAGCCCGCCGGCGCCGGTCGTCTCCTGCCCGACGCAGCCGCAGACCAGGGGGAGCGTCTCGTCCACCCGGCGGGCGGCCTGCCCGCCGACGCGCAGCTGGACCACGACGGCGTCCGCGCCCGCGACGCCCGCGACCGTGTCGGTGGTGGTGACGACCCGGGCGGGGTGGCCGGCGCGGGCCAGCATCCGCCGGGACATCGCGCCGACCGGGACCAGGCGGTCCTCGTCCGGGTCGACCAGGACCAGTTCGGTGACCGGGAGCGCGGCGCGCAGCCGTGCCAGCCCGTCCACCAGTTCGGGGGTGTAGGTGGACCCGCCCCCGACGACCGTGAGTTTCATCCCTTCGCTCCCGTCAGTCTCAACCTTTGACTCCCGTCAAGGTCACGCCCTGCACGAACACCCGCTGGGCGAGGAAGAACACGATGATGACCGGCAGGATCGTCAGCAGCGTCGCCGCCATGGTCAGGTTCCACTCCACGTGGTGCGCGGCGCGGAACGAGGCGACGCCGACCGCCAGCGTCCAGTGGTCCGGGTTGGCGTACACCAGGGGGCCGAAGTAGTCGTTCCAGCAGTAGAAGAACTGGAACAGCGCGACGGCGGCGAGGGCGGGCCGTGCCATCGGCAGGACGACCCGCAGCATCGTCCGCAGCTCGCCGCAGCCGTCCACGCGGGCGGCGTCGGCGTACTCGCCGGGGATCGACACCAGGAACTGGCGTAGCAGGAAGATGGAGAACGCGTCGCCGAACAGGCCCGGCAGCATCAGCGGCCACAGCGTCCCGGTGAGGTGGAACCGCGACCACACGATGTACAGCGGCACCATCGTGACCTGCGGCGGGAGCATCATCGTCGCGATGACGACCACCAGCGCCGCCGACCGTCCGCGGAACCGGAACCGGGCGAGCGCGTAGGCGACCGGGACGCTGGAGGCCAGCACGAACAGTGTGGACAGCCCCGCGTACATGAAGCTGTTCAGCGTCCAGCGGACCATGTCGCCGCTGAACGCGCGGCGGAAGTTGCCCCAGTGCCAGGTGTGCGGCCAGAACGAGCTGCTGAGCGCCTGCCGGTCGGTCATCACGGCCGTGAGCAGCATGAACACCAGAGGCGCGAGGAACATGACGGCGAGCGCGATCGCCAGCGAGTGGACGGCGGTCCAGTACAGGATCCGGCGGGTGCGGGTCCCGCGGGACGGCCGGTGGACGCGGCGGGGCGCCGGGTGCGTGCCCGCGGCGGCGGGCGTGGCGGTGGCGGTCACCGGGCCTCCTCACTGGCGAACGCGCGGAACCGGCGCAGCAGGAACGTGGTGAACAGCATCCCGACGGCGAACATCACCAGGGCGAGCACGCACGCGTAGCCCATGTTGAACTGCCGGAACCCCTCGTCGTAGAGCCACTGCGGGAAGGTCAGCGTGGAGCCGTCGGGGTAGCCGGGCGCGAACTGCGTCCCGGCGGTGTCGGCCTGCCCGGACGCGACCTTCGCCGCGACCAGCGCCTGCGTGAAGTACTGCAGGGTCTGGATGACGCCGGTGACGGCGCAGAAGGCCAGCACCGGCGAGATCGACGGGAGCGTGACGTACCGGAACCGCTGCCAGGCGTTCGCGCCGTCCAGCACGGCCGCCTCGTACAGCGAGCGCGGGACGTCCAGCAGCGCCGCCAGCAGCAGGATCATCAGGTCGCCGACCGCCCACAGGCCCAGCAGCGTCAGGCCGGGCCTCGACCAGGACGGGTCGTTGAAGAAGTCCGGCAGCGTGAACCCCAGGCGCCGGGTGATCGCGGGGAACGGGCCGGTGCCGGGGTTGGTGACGAACACGAACGCGACCGTCGCCGACACCGGCGGGATCAGGTACGGCAGGTAGAACACCGACCGCAGGACGCTCCCGCCGCGTTTGACCTGGGTGAGCAGCTGCGCGATCCCGAGCCCGAAAAGCAGCCGCAGCGGCACCATCACCGCGACCAGCCACATCGTGTTCTTCATCGCGCGCCACGCGTCGGTGTCGTGCAGGAGGAACCGGTAGTTGTCGAACCCGACGTACTTCAGGGTGAACAGGTCGTACCGGGTGAAGGAGAAGTAGAGGGTCGCGGCCAGCGGGTAGCCGAAGAACAGTCCGAGGCCGACCAGCCAGGGCGACAGGAACGCCAGCACGCGCAGCCGGTTGCGGCGGCGTGCCCGCGTTCCCGCGGCCGCGGCGGCCCTCGGGGCGGTGAGGGCGGTCACGGCTCAGCCGCCGTTCAGCTTGATCGCCTGGTCGACCCGGGTGTCCAGGTCCTTCAGCGCCGCGTCCAGGTCGGTGACCCGGCCGGGCTCCCACTGGTCCTGGACGAACGCCTGGAACTTCACGATGTAGTCGTTGCCGTTCGGGGTGGGCGGCGTGGTGGCGCTGTGCGGGCTCTTGAACACGTCCAGGAACGTCTGGAACTGCGGCGGCATCTTGAGCTCGGGCGAGGCGAGCGCGGGCAGCGTGCTCGGGACGTTCCCCAGCGCGTTGGCGAAGGTGACCAGCGCGTGCGTGTCGGTCGTCAGGTACTTCACGAACTCCCACGCGGCCTGGGGGTGCTTGGCGCCGCGCGGGATCCCGATGACGGTGCCGGTGATGAACCCGCCGCCGTACCGGGCGGACTGGCCGTCGGGGACGGGCGCGGGCGCGGTGCCGTAGTCCACCTTGGGCGCCTCGTCCTGGAGGAACTTGGTGCGCCACTCACCGTCGACCGCCATGGCGACCTTCCCCTGCTCGAAGGGGTTGGACGCCTCGAACTCCTGGCCGAGCGACTTCAGGAACTTCTTGACGTTGGCGTAGCCGTACCAGGCGATGAGGCTCTTGTTCCACTGCAGGTAGGCCTTGATGTTGGGGTCGGCGGCGAAGTTCGCCTTCCCGTCCGCCGTGAGCCAGGTGGCGCCGAACTCGGTCGCCAGGTGCTGCACCTGGTGCTCGTAGTACTGCGCGGACGGCAGGAACCCGGCGACCTTGATCGTCCCGTCCGGGTTCCGGACGGTGAGCTTCTTGGCCAGCGCGGTCAGCTCACCGATCGTCTTCGGCGGCTGGTTCCCCTTCATCAGGGCCTTGTTGTAGTAGAGGCCGTAGGCGTCGGCGAGCAGCGGCATCGCGCAGCGCCGCCCCTTGTACTGCGTGTACTCCCGGACGGCCTGCGGGAACTGGTTCAGGTCGACCTTGGACCGGGTGAGGTAGGGGGTGAGGTCCTGCCAGGCGCCCGACTGGCACCACGACCCGACCGAGTCGGTGGTGAACGAGGACACCACGTCCGGCGGGTTCCCGCCGCGGATCGCGTTGGTGATGCGGTCGTCGGTCTGGTCCTTGACGAGCTTGACGGTGATGTTCGGGTGCAGTTTCCGGAATCCGGCGACGGCGTCGTCGAACGCCTTCACCTCGTGGTCGGCGGACCAGCCGTGCCAGACCTCGATGGTCTGCTTCGCGTCCGCCTTCGGGCCCGAGTCCGATCCGCCGGAGCCGCCGGCGGTGCAGGCGGAGGCGAGCAGCAGCCCGGATGCGGCGAGGGCCGCCGCGGACAGGCGCCGGGCGCGCCGGGGGGTGAGGAACACTCCTGGTCTCCTTCGGAAAGGACGGCCGGACGGCCGTTGGGGGGTGTGAGGAGTGGGCCCGGGCCGGAGCCCGGAATCGGTGGCCGGTATCGGTGGCCATGTCGCTCGGCCGTCTCGGTGAGCCGCGCCGCTCACCTGTGCGCGTGGGTGGTGGCAGGTGGGGGAGGTGGCCGGCACCGGGTGGTGCCGGTCGGTCCGCCGCCGCGGGGCGCCGGCCGGGCAGGCGCCGGGCGGCATCGGTCAGA
>NZ_JBFAOF010000485.1:0-5362 GCF_040675125.1 Spirillospora sp. NPDC049652
GGCGATCCCGAGGCGTTCGCCGCGGGGCTCCGCAGCCGGGGAGGGCGCGCGGGGGCGCGCTCGGACACGTCCCCGGACGCGCCCGTGGTCGGCGTCCACCGGCGGCACGGCCCGGTCGCGGCGGTACGGCGCTGGCGCCACCGCCGCCGCCGGGCGCGCCGGCTCCGCTAGCGGCTTCCGCCGGTGGCGGCACGCCGTGGCGGTACGGCCGGTGGCGGCGCGCTTCGATAGCGGCACAAGGGGGGAAACATGAACGGAGTCTCGATCTGGTCCATGGTGGGCCTCGCCTTCGGGACGGCCCTCGGCTTCGCCGGAGTGATCGGCGGGCTGGGCGGGTTCCTGCTGGTCCTGGTGCTCGGTGTGGTCGGCCTGCTGGTCGGGCGCGCCGTCGCGGGTGAGATCGACCTCGCCGGGGTGTGGGACTCGCTCGGCAACCAGCGGAAGCGGCCGAACATATGAGCCGCGCGGCGCCCGCCGCCGCGGCGCGGGAGCAGGACGCTCCCGCGCCCGCGTCCGGCCGCGGCTCGACACTGATCACCGACCGGGTGATCACGCGCCTGGTCGGCCGGGCGGCGGGCGAGGCGGCCGGGGCGCACGGGCTGGAGCGGTCGGTCCTCGGCAGGCGCGTCGGGGGCCGCGGCGAGACCCGCGCCCGCGTCACCGTGGACGGCGACCGGGTGTCGGCGCACGTGGCCGCGTCGGTCGAGTACCCGACGCCGGTGCGGCAGGTGGCGCGCCGCATCCGCGAGCTGGTCGGGACGCGGGTCCGCGAGCTGACCGGGATGACCGTCGAGCGGGTGGACGTCGAGGTCGCCGCCTTCGACCAGCCGGACGGCGACGGCGCACGCGGCGGGGACGGCGGGCGCGGGCAGAGGCGGCTCCTGTGACCGGACGCCGCGAGAGAAGGGAACCGACATGACCACGCACGCCGGCCGGTGGCCGGCTTCGCGCACGTCCGCGACCGCCGACGCCCCGGTGGGGAAGGGCACGGCGGCCGCGCGCGCGGCGCGTTCGGCGTTCCGGCCGCGCCGCATCGTCACGTCGCTCATCGCGGCCGTGATCCTGACCGCCGCCGGGACGATCACCGCGATCGAGGTGGTGTCCGGCGTGGCCGGGCATCCGGCGAAGCTCGTGCCGTACACGCGGGTCGCGCACTGGATGCAGAACACGCCCTGGACGCACTGGGGCGTGCTGGCGATCAGCGCCGCGCTCGTGCTCGTCGGCCTGTGGTTCCTACTGGCCGGGCTGATCCCGGGACGGCCCCGGGTCGTCCCGCTGCGCGGCGAGGACCGGGACCTGGCGATGGCGCTCACGCGCGGCGGGCTCCGCAACACGCTGGCGGCGGCGGCCGAGGACGTCCCGGACGCCTCGCACGCGCAGGTCTCGCTCGGCCGCCACAAGGTGAAGGTGTACGTGCGCTGCCCGTCCCATCTGGCGGACGCGGTGTCGGAGCAGGTCCGGCGGTCCGTCGAAGGGCGGCTGGACGAGATCCGCCCGCTGACGAAGTACAAGGTCGCCGTCAAGCCGCTGACCGGGAAGGGATGAGCCAATGGACCGCCATGCCGCGCGCGTCAACCGTGTCCTGCTCGTCCTGACCGGGCTGCTGCTGGCCGTCGCCGGGGGGCTCGGCCTCGCGCTCGGGCTGCGCGCCTTCGGCGGCGCGCGGGCGCACCAGCACGTCCTCAGCGGGCAGACGCGGCACTTCGCGTCGGCGCACGGCTGGTACTGGCCCGTCGTCGGCGCCGTGGCGGTCCTCCTCGCGATCATCGGCGTCGCTTGGCTGCTCGCGCAGGGACGCTCGGACCGCCTCGGCGGGGTCGTCTTGGACGAGGGCGAGCACACGGGTCGGACGATCGTCCCCGCCGGGACGGTCACGACCGCGCTCCAGGACGACATCCAGGAGGTGCCGGGCGTCCACGCGGCGCGGGTGCGGTTGTCGGGCAAGCCGTCCGCGCCGACGCTGCGGGTGAACGTCGCGTACGACCGCCGCGCCGACCTGCTGGAACTGCGCAACCGCATCCGGGATTCGGCGCTCTCGCGGCTGCGCGGCGCGCTCGAACTGGAGCGGATGCCCGCCGTCGTCCGGCTGCGCCTGGTGACCGGCGACGAGCGCCGGACCGTCGAGTGAACCCGGACGTTCCGGCACCCGCCGGCCGCTGACGGCGACGGGCGGCGGCTGACGGCGCGTCCGGAATGCGCGATGATGCCCTGCCATGAGCGAAGAGATGGCAGGGAACGTGGCGGCGTTCGAGCAGACCGTCCGGTCGACGATCGCGCTGGCCGGGACGTTCGGCGACGAGGACTGGGACCGGCCGACCGAACTGCCCGGCTGGACGGTCAAGGACATCGTGTCGCACCTGGTCGGCGTCGAGACGCTGCTGTCCGGCGGCGATCCCGCGCCCGGCCACACGCTCCCGGACGACCTGCCGCACGTCCGCAACGCCCTCGGCCGGGCGGTGGAGCCCGCCGTGGACCACCGGCGCGGCACCCCGGGCCCGGAGGTGCTCGCGGAGCTGCGCGCGGTCCTGGACCTGCGGATGGAGCAGCTCCCGGAGACCGACCCCGAGCAGCGCGTGATGCTGCCGGTGGGGCGCGAGGGCAGCTACACCGAGCTGATGGCGTTCCGCGCGTTCGACTGCTGGGCGCACGAGCAGGACATCCGGCGCGCGGTCGGGCGGCCCGGCAACCTGGACGCCCCGGCCGCCGAGCGCACGCTGCGGATCGTCGAGCGCGGCCTGCCGATGATCGTCGCCAAGCGCGCCGGCGCGGCCCCGGGGACGGCCGTGACGTTCGAGGTCACCGGCCCGGTCGCGTTCACCCACCACGTGACGGTCGGCGCGGACGGACGCGCGGACTTCGCCCCGGCGGCGGGGGAGGGCGCGACCGTCCTGCGGATGGACTGGGAGACCTTCCTGCGCCTGGTGACCGGCCGCTGCGCCGGGATCGAGGTGACCGTCGGGATCAGCGGGGACGAGGCGCTCGCCGGACGCGTCCTCGGGGCGATGGCCCTGGCACCTTGACGACACCTTTGTCCGTGTAATCCCCAAAATCACCCATCTGGCGCCTAGCGTGTCTTGTACCCGCTGACGTCGAAGGCGAAGTGGAGGTGCGCGCGCTTGCTTGAACACCAGGTGACCGACGGCTCCCCGCGGGAGCCCTTCGACCGAGGGAGGCGCAATCTGGACGACTTCCCAACGGGCCCCTTCCACTGAGCGGCCCGAGCGGCCCGGAGGTCGTGTCCAACCGCCATGGCCTCCGGCCGCTACCCGTATTTCGCACTGTCCGGGCGCCCGGGACGAGCAACACCGTCCCGGGCGCCTTGCGTTGCCCGGTGTTGTGACGCGGCCCACGCGGATAGTGGGTTGGAAAATCCAACTCACAGCGCCACTCTTGAGTTGGAAAATCCAACCAAGGAGGCAAGGCCATGCGTGACGCGGTGATCGTCGAGGCCGTCCGGACCCCGATCGGCAAGGGGAAGCCCAACGGCGCGCTGCACGGGGACCACCCGGTGGACCTCCTCGCCCGCACCCTGAAGGCGCTGGTCGAGCGCGCGGGCATCGACCCGTCCGCCGTGGACGACGTGATCGGCGGCGTGGTCACCCAGGCCGGGGAGCAGGCGCTCAACCTGACCCGCAACGCCGTCCTCGCCGCCGGGTTCCCCGAGTCGGTGCCCGCCACCACCGTGGACCGGCAGTGCGGCTCGTCCCAGCAGGCCCTGCACTTCGCCGCGCAGGGTGTGATCTCCGGCGCGTACGACGTCGCGATCGCGTGCGGCGTCGAGTCGATGTCCCGCGTCCCGATGGGGTCGGCCGTCCTGCCGGGCAGCGACCCGTTCGGCCCGATGCTCGCCGAGCGCTACCCCGAGGGCCTGGTCGGGCAGGGGATCAGCGCCGAGCTGATCGCCGCCCGCTGGAAGCTCAGCCGCGCCGAGCTCGACGCGTTCGCCACCGACTCCCACCGCCGCGCCGCGGCCGCCTGGGAGGCCGGCGCCTTCGACCGCGAACTCGCCTGGCCCGGACGGGACGAGTCGGTCCGCCCGGCCACCACCCCGGAGGTCCTCGCCGGCCTGAAGCCCGCCTACCACTACGAGGCGGCGGCCGAGCGCTTCCCGGAGATCGGGTGGAACATCACGGCGGGCAACGCGTCCCCGATCAACGACGGCGCCGCCGCCGTCCTCGTCATGAGCCGCGAGGCCGCCGAGCGCCTCGGCCTGCGCCCCCGCGCCCGCTTCCACACCTTCGCCGTCGCGGGCGACGACCCGCTGCTGATGCTCACCGCGATCATCCCCGCCACCGCCAAGGCCCTCGCCCGCTCCGGCCTGGGCATCGACGACATCGACCTGTTCGAGGTGAACGAGGCGTTCTCGCCGGTCGTCCTCGCCTGGCTCCGCGAGACCGGCGCCGACCCGGCCAGGACCAACGTCCGCGGCGGCGCGATCGCCCTCGGCCACCCCCTCGGCGCGAGCGGCGCCCGCATCATGACGACCCTCCTGCACGCCCTGGAGGACACCGGCGGACGGTACGGCCTCCAGACCATGTGCGAGGCGGGCGGCCTGGCCAACGCCACCATCATCGAACGCCTCTAGCAGCGCCTACCATGAGCGACATGCCGCCGAAGGAGGCCGACCCGAGGCCCTGCTCCATCGCCGACACCCTGGAACTGATCGGCGAACGCTGGTCGGTCCTGGTCGTCCGCGAACTCCTGCACGGCGTCCGGCGCTTCGACGGCATCGCCTACAACACCGGCGCGTCCCGGGACATCCTGACGGCGCGCCTGCGCAAACTCGAACGCTCGGGGATCCTCTACCGCGAGCGGTACAGCGAACGTCCGGCCCGGTACGAGTACCACCTCACCGAGGCCGGACGCGAGCTGGGCGACGTCCTGATGCTCCTGGTCAAGTGGGGCGACCGCCACATCAACCAGGACGACCCGCCCGTCGTCTGGACCCACTCCTGCGGCGCCGACCTCGTCCCCGAGGTCGTCTGCGCCGCCTGCGGCGAGCCCGCCCGCGAAGGCGCCCACTCCCCCCACGGCCGAGGCGTCCGCCCGGTCTCCTGACGGCCCCTGCCCTCGGCCTCCAGCAGGGTGTCGGCGAGGACTTCGGCGGACGAAGCGCTGACCAGGACGACACCCGCCGCGCGCCAGACCGCACGGTCGTCCACGAAGACGTCCCACTGCGGAAAGGCTTCGCGCAGTGCGTGGAGCAGGAGGCCGCGGCCGGTCACTGGGCGTCCAGGACGGCGAACACGACCTTGCCTCCGCCCCCACGGGCGCGGACGCCCCACGCGAGGGTCATCAGCTCGACCATGGCCAGCCCGCGCCCGGACGTCCCGTCCAGGGTGAGCGGCTGGACGACGGGCTG
>NZ_JBFAOF010000486.1:0-5360 GCF_040675125.1 Spirillospora sp. NPDC049652
CCGCCCGGCGGAAGCGGGATGCCTCCTGCGCCGAGCCCCCTCGCCTGCGCAGGACGACTGCCCTGCCGAGGCCTGGACGCGTCAGGCTCGGCGCTGCCCATCGCAGCCTCGGCATCGCACGGGCCTCACTGCCCGTGCTGCACGGCCCGCCCGTCCTTCGCCCCGCGCGAACCACAGCGTTCGCCGAGCCCAAGCCCGGTACATGCGCCACCCAAGCTCCGGTACACACCGCGCTCTTGTGAGCTCCGATACAGGCACTCCGCGACACGGCAGCTTCCGCGCAAGCGGTCCCCGAAGCACCGAAGCCCCCGTCCGGACGGAGTGCCCGCACGAGCCGTCGTCCCGCTGAGGACTGGCTTCAGCGGCACGCCAGGCGAGTCAGCGCCCACAGGTGAGCGCGACGCAAGCTCAGCGCCGCACCACGGAGGCGGTGCCCCGCCCTCGATGCACCCGGCAGTCACCAGCCCCGCCCGGAACCCCCGTCAGGGCCGCTCTCCCCCTTGCGCGGCCTCAGCTCTCACACGGTGAACCCGGTAAGCGGGTCCCCGGTGCGCAGACTCCGGTGTCCTGCGCGAAGCTGGTGTGGCCTTGCCCGCAGCCCCGTGATCCCACTGCTGGGCCACGTCATGCCTCGTGCACCACCGCGCTGAGCTGCACGAACGCTGTCCGCGCTGCGGTCCCACTCCGCATGGCGTGGACGCCCGGCCTCGGACTTCCTCCCGACCTGCGGAGGACGCATAAGACCGTCGGACCCACTGCACCAACAGCGCGAGCTACGCCGCGGATGCCCTCCGCGCTGGAGACGCGGCAAGCACCAAGCAGAGAGCCTTCAATTCGAGGCGTCCCCGGGTCCCCGCTGGGCGGGAACGGGAGGTGAAGCTGCTCAGGGAGCGTCGGGGACGGAGCGTTCGACTTCGTCGTCGGTGTTGTGGTCGTCCGCCTCGTCCATGATCTGGTCGAGACATCGGCGGGCGGCGGACGCCGCGGCCTGGCCGTCGCCCGCCGCGATGGCGTCGGCGATGGGGCCGTGCGGAATGTCGGCGTGCTCGACGACGGCGCCGGCCGCGCCGATGCTCGCCCGGAGGGCCGCGCTGAAGTCCCGGTAGAGCTCGATGAGCATGCCGTTGTGGGTGGCTTCCACGACGGCGGTGTGGAACAGGAGGTCGGCCTCGACGAACTCGGAGTGCTCGCGGGCCGCCCACGCAGCGTCGCGGCGGGCGAGCGCGTCCGCGATCGCCGCGAGGTCGGACGGGGTGCGGCGCGCGGCGGCGAGCCGTGCCGCCTCCACCTCCAGGCCCCGCCGGATCTCCAGGGTTTCCACGAGTTCGGCCCGTTCCATGCGTCGGCGCATGGCTCCGGACATCTCGCTGGTGGCCCGCACGTACGTGCCGTCCCCCTGCAGACTCTCCAGGATCCCGGCATGCGTCAGGGCCCGGACGGCCTCCCGGACGGTGTTCCGACCTACGCCGAGGCTCTCCGAGAGCACCGGCTCGGGCGGGATCCGGTCGCCGACCGGCCACGTGCCCGCGACGATCTCGCCCTTGAGCTGGTCGATCACCTGCTCGACCAGGGACGAGCGGCGAGCTGTCCGCAGTGTCACGTTCCTCCTCACACGCCTTACCCGGGTGGCCCTACCTCCGATGAGCCAATCATCCCATGTCTCCATGTTAGGACGTCCAAGGGGAGGTTGTTCATTCCCGCCCCATGAACCCGTCCAGGCGCTGCAAACCCGTCCGTGCGCCGCTGCGATCGCCTCGGTGTACTGCGGAAACACGTCAACCGACTAGTTGAACGCGATCTCATCCGGGCTGTTCCGGCCGCCCGATGTGCCTTCGATCACCACAGCCGTTCAGCGCGGACTTGCCCGGAGGAGGAAACCGGCGTGGATGCCGAACAGCCTCCAAATCCACCAGAGCACGGGTTCGACGGTGTAGGCCGTCCCGCAGACGATGGCCAAGCCATGGCCTCGCCCTCACGGCGCGGCGAGCATGCCGGTGAAGCCTCGCAGCTGACACCCGCGGCATCTAAAGCTGAGTCGAGCACCGCTTGCACGTAGGGCACGGCGAAGGGACGCGCCGCTCGGGTGCCAGGACCGCCTGGCGGAGAACGTCCCTTGCTCAGGAGAAGGGCAAGTGAACGGACGGCCGGGGAGACGGACGCCCAGGCCGTGCGGTGTCAGACTCCGATGTCGCAGGGGGCCGTCTGGGGGCGGGCGGCGCGGAGCCCCACCGCTTCGAGGGCCTGACGGTACGCGGACGTGGCGGCATAGGTGTCGCCCGCGAACTGGAACAGATCGCCCAGCTCGTGGAGCAGACGCGCGGACGCACGGGTCGCCGGCAGGTCCGTGAGCTGCGTCGCGGCGGCACGGAGGACCACGAGCGCGGCCTGCGCGTCGTGCTGCGCCACTCGTGCGCGCGCGAGGACGAGCCGGGCCTGGGCCATCTTGTGCGTGCGGGCGACCAGGTCGGTGTCCGGCGGAGGGCCGAGCGTCGAGTGGCCGTTCGCGTTCGGCGCGGCCAGGGCCATGCCGGTCTCCAGGAACTCCTCCAGGCGGGTGATCGCCTCCGCGGGCTGCCCGAGGATCACCAGGGCACGCGCCGTCTCCACGGTGCGTTCGGTGGCTTCGGAACCTTCCAGATCCTCGGCGCCCTTGAGCAGACGCAGCGCCTCTTCGGCGGCGGCCGGGGACGCGCCGAGCGGCATGTCCTCGTGCACGGGCGTCTCGGCGGAGAACGCGGGAACGCCGCGCAGCAGCGCCTTCGCGGCGGCGAGGTCCAGGCGCGCGAGCGCGCGAGGACGAGTGCCCTCCCCGCGTGCGGCGAGGGCCTGGTCGGCGAAGTAGAGCGAGTCGCCGATCGCGTTCTGGTCCAGCGCGTTGACGCTGGCCTTCTGGTACGAGGCGCTCAGAGTGTCGCCGTCGCCGGAGCGTCCCGGCTCCTCGGCGGCGAGCAGGGTACGGCCGAGAGCGTGCGCGCGGTCGAAATCAGAGCGGTCCACATAGGCGAGCAGCAGCATGCGGCCCACCTCGATCCGCTCGTGCCCGCGCGTGAGGCCGAGCTCGTCCAGCCGTGTGAGGGTCCGTTCCCCCAGCGCGACGGCCTGCCCGAGGTCGCCGACCGCGTGGTAGCAGCGCGCCAGCGCGATCACGGGCGGCAGCCAGCTGGTCCGGCCGGGGTCGCGTTCGGCCTGCTCGCGAAGCTCCTCGAAGAGGGCGATGGCGTCCTCGACGCGGCCGAGGCGCTCCAGCGCGTGGGCCTGCCCCTCGCGCGCCCGCGCGGTCAGGTCCGGGTCGTCGCTGCGCTTGATGACGTCCTCGAAGACGGACGCCGCGCCGCTCGGGTCCCCGGCGAGCAGGGCCAGGTGCGCGTGGCGCTCACGAACCTCCAGGTGGGCGCGCTGCTCGGGCTCCACGCCCTCGGCGAGGTACTCGGGCGTGCACCCGAGACGCTCGGCCAGCATCCGCAGCACGGTCGGCGTGGGAGTCCGCTTCCCGGACTCGATCAACGAGATGTAGCTGTCGGAGAGATCGTGTCCGGCGAGCTGCGCCTGCGACAAGCGTCTGGTCAGCCGCAGGTTGCGGACGCGCTCCCCGACGTTGCCTGGACCCGGCATGAGAACTCACTTAGCGGAAGTAAACAGGCGGCTGGGGTTCCGACATAATTGCACATCGTCGGTTATCGCACATCGAGAGTAACGAAGCGGTCCCAGTCGTCCCTAGTTACGGCTTTGGTGGTGATAACGACTCGGCCCAGTAGATCATGCTGGACGGCCATCGCGCACGGAAGCCGTACCACGGCCACAGGACCGCCCCACGCCCCCAGGGGCCCTTCGCGCAACGTGAGAAACGCCGCATCGCCACCACGAAAGCGCATGCCGCACGGCGTACCGCCTCGTCCACCCGGGTACGAGGCACCCTGGAACCCCGTCGTCGTGTGACACAGATCACACGACGAGCACCCCGCCGACGGGTCGTCAGTCGTCGGAGGCGTTCTTGTTCGGGAAGATCATCTCGCAGACCTCCAGGTACAGCTGCTCCGGGTAGGGCAGGTACGGGACGGCCGAGAGGGCCTGGTCCTGACCGGCGGACTCCAGGACGAACTCGCCGTACCCGAGCATCCGGCCCGTCACCGTGCGCTTGAAGCTCATGTCGGTGACCTTCGCCAGCGGCATCATCGCGACCTTGCGCGTGATCAGCCCCGTGGTCAGCAGCATCCGCTGGTTGGTGATCACGAAGTAGTCCACCGACCACTCGGCCACCCGCCAGACGAACCAGGCGAGCAGGAGCAGCCAGCCCCACCAGATCCAGCTGATCACCGTGCCGGCGCTGGCGAGGGTGTTGCTGAGCACCCCGGCGAGGATCAGGCCGCCGAGGACGACGCCGACCGGCAGCATCAGGACGGCCGGATGCCGCCGGACCGTGATGACCTGGGTCTCGTGCGGGAGCAGGTACTTGTTGACCGAAGCCGGGGCGGAGTCACCGGGCGTGACCAGGCGCATGGGGGACCTCAGCCGAGCGCGTCGAGGAAGGTGGCCACGGAGTCTGCGGCGGAGACCAGTCCGGACGCGGCGCGGGCGACCGATCGCGCGGCGCCGTCCGGCTGCTGCACGAGGTAGACCACCGCGACGGCGGCGGCCGCCCAGGCGACGTACTTCTTGGCGGGCACTCATGCCTCCCGGTGCGGATGACCCACAGACCCTCGGCCAGTTTCGCACAGCGTCCAGGCCCGGCAAAGCATCCGAACACCGCCTCCGCCGCCGTGTCACCCGAACCTGACCCCAACGTTCCGAAGCGCTCACTCGTTCTGTGGGGTGAGGGACGACGGAGTCGGAAGGGTCAGGGGGTGTTGCCCAGTGAGGTGCGCGGTGAACGGCGCTTCTTCTCGGCGGCAACGACGGCCAGCACCTGCAGGTGCTTGCGCGCGACGCGCTCCACCAGATCGGGCGACGCCGCACCGGTCACCTCGAGCGCACCGAACCGCGCGGCGGCAACGCACCGCTCCACGGTCCGGCCGTCGTGCACCCCGGTGAACTCGCGGGCGAGCCGATCGCCGATCTCACCGAACAGCGGCTCGGAGTCCGGACGCTGAGCCATGACGCATTCCCCCAGCTCGCTCCCCCAGCTCCGATCCTGAACCGTCCCCGTGTGCCGAAGCGGCGGAGAGGAACGTACACCGACGTTCCGTAAGTCCAGTACTACCCAAGGTGACCATTCGCCGAACCCACCAAGATCACCCACTTGAGGAGAGGGGCCGTTCAGAACCACCGGGAGGGCGACGATCCGCCCCTCCGGCGCCAGTACGGACAGGACTCAGCGCGGCCGACTCAGCGCGGCCGACTCAGCGCGGCCGACTCAGCGCGGC
>NZ_JBFAOF010000487.1:0-5358 GCF_040675125.1 Spirillospora sp. NPDC049652
GCCGCGGCCACCGCGCTGGGCCGTGCCGCCGTCCGCGCCGCCACCGATGCCCGGCCTGGGACGGCCACTGGCGGGAGGCCGTCCCCTTCGATGGGCGCCGTCGGCACGGGATCGCGAGCCTGTGCCGGCGGCGGCCCTCTCCGGGCGCGCGCAGGGGTCAGGAAGGCGTCATCGGGACGATGGTGCCGTCCAGCAGGGCGGCTCCCAAGGCGGTGAGGGTGTGGCGGACCTGGTTGCCGTCGCGCTGGGTGGCGATGAGGCCCGCCTCGCGCAGCACCCGTGCCTGCTGGCTGGCGGTGGGCACCGGGATCGCGGCGCATCGGGCGAGCTGCGTGGTGTTGCAGGCGCCCAGCGCGATCGTCTCCAGCACGCGGGCCCTGGTGCGGCCGAGGAGCGCGGTGACCGCCTGCTCCCGCTGGGCGCGGGCCTGGGGCGAGGACGCCGTCCAGCGCGTCACGTCCGCCACGGGATACGTCAGGACCGGCGGTAGGTCGGGATCGAGCAGGGTGACCGGCGCGCCCCAGCAGAACACGGACGGTTGCAGGACCAGGCCACGGCCGTCCAGGACGATGTCGTGGTCGGCGGGATAGTCCAGCTCCAGCACCGGGAAGCTCCACCGCGCCGAGGGATGGATGCCCTCCAGGACCTGCGGCAGGCCGCCCTCGGCGAACGCCCTGCGGCGCAGTGCCAGGTCGTGCCTGACCTCGGCGTCGATCCGTTCCCATTCGGGGGCGAGGCAGACTTCGGCGTACGCGGAGACGGCGTCGGCCATCCTGCCGAGGGTCCCGGTGCCGCCCGACGCCAGGTCCGCGAACCAGCTGGGGGCGGCCCGGCCCGGGTGCCGGACGGCCAGCTCGGCCAGGTCGCCGCGCAGCCGGGCGCGGGACGTGCCGCGCACCGCCTCCAAGCCGTCCTCCAGGGTGCCCGAGGCGGTGACGGGGGTGAGGAAGTCCACGGCGTACCCGGAGGCGGGCACCAGCGCGGTCAGCATGCGGGCCGAGTCCGGGACGTGCGGCCCGACCTGGCGCCGCCAGCGGCCGAACACCGCCGCGCCCTGCGGACGCCGCAGCCTGTACAGGCTGAGCAGCACTTCCCACATCGCGTCCGGGCCCGCCGCCAACCGCGTGCGCGGCAGGTCGTCACTGCTGAAATGAATCCGCAGCACCGCAACTCCCTGATCGCCGGCAAGCGAACCGTAACAACCGGCGGAGTCGACCGCTCACCCCCGGTGAGAGCCCGGGACGCATCGCTGCGGTTCAGGGGCACTGTCACGGCTCATGGCCGGAGCAGGCCACCGGGGCCGCGGACGCCACAACCGTCCGACGCCCGGGACACCTCGCTGTGACCTCAGCGGTCGATGAGGGGGAGGCGGGTCCGGGCGGCGAGGGCGGCGACGCCGTACCAGAGGCCGATCAGGCCCATGAGCTGCCGCAGGTCGGCGACCTGGCAGGTGACGGTGTGCTCGTCGACGCGTTCGGAGCCGGGGACGTCGGCGGCGGCCTCCGCGGCGGCGGGGAGCTGGAATCCGACGGTCAGGACCAGGCGGTCGGGCAGCGGGACGGGCCGGAGCGTCGCGGCGTTCTTCACGGCCAGCGCGGCACTCTCGCGGATGAGCGCCTGCGCGCGCCGCGGGTGCAGGCTGTCGGTGGCGGTGTAGCCCTCGGCGGTCTTCACCTGGGCGGTGACGACGCCGGGGAGGACGCGTTCGGCGAGCGCGCAGATCTGGTCGTCGCCGGTGACCAGCCCGACCGGGACGCCGTGCTCGGCCGCCAGCAGCGCGTTCACCTCGGCCTCGGACACCAGCCGGTCGTTGAGGCGCATCGAGGTGAACCAGGACGAGAAGCTGTGGGCGAGCACGCCCGGACAGCCGCCCGGCGCGTGGTAGCCGACGAACAGCGCGACCCCGTGCCGCCCGTCCAGCCCGTGCGCCATGCACTGCGCCTTGGGGGAGCCGGTGACCAGGCGGGCCCGCTCGTCCAGCATGTCCTGCAGGAAGTTGTCCATGGTGCCGTGGCTGTCGTTCACCACGACCGTGTCGGCCCCGGCGTCGAACGCGCCCGCGATCGCGGCGTTGGCCTCGGCGGTCATCAGCTCCTGCGAGCGGGGGTAGCCGTGCCCGCCGCGCACGATCTGGTCCATCGTGGCGATGCCGGCGATGCCCTCCATGTCGACCGAGATGTAAACGTCCATACGGCTCCTCTCGCGGTTTTCCCGTGAGTATCCGTGGACGGCGGCGAGGAGGCTTCGGAGCGCGCCACATGGATCGGCCGGGTTTTTCGTGCCGCCGCACGAATCGGGTCCGGCGGCCGGATGCCTACCGTTCAGCCACCCGGCGGTGACACGCCGCCCGGACGGAGGCGACGATGCTGACCCCACAGGAACTCGAAGCGAGACTGGCCGAGGCGGCCGGACGGCACGACATCCCCGGCGCGGTCCTGGCGGTCCGGCGCGGGACGCGGGTCGTGGAGGCGGCGTCCGGCGTGCTGGACGTCGAGACCGGCTACCCGGCGACCACCGACTCGGTCTTCCAGACCGGCTCGATCACCAAGGTCTGGACGGCGACGCTGATCATGCAGCTGGCCGACGAGGGCCTGGTGGACCTGGACGCGCCGGTCGCCCGGTACCTGCCCGGCTTCCGGGTGGCGGACGAGGCCGCGAGCGCGGCGGTCACCGTCCGGCAGCTGCTGTGCCACACCGGGGGCTTCGAAGGCGACATCTTCGACGACCACGGCCCGGGCGACGACGCCGTCGAGCAGTTCGTCGCGCACCTCGGGGAGCGGGCCCGGCAGCTGTTCCCGCCGGGGGAGCGGTGGTCGTACTGCAACAGCGGCTACGTGGTGCTCGGACGGATCGTGGAGGTGCTGACCGGGCAGACGTGGGAGGCGGCGCTGCGGGAGCGGATCGCCGTGCCCCTCGGCATGACGCATGTGGCGACCTCGCCCGCCGAGGCGATCCGGCACCGCGTCTCCATGGGGCACGTGCCCGGCCCGGACGGCACGCTGGTGAAGGCGCCGGTCTGGGCGATGCCGCGGTCGAACGCGCCCGCCGGCTCCACGCTGACGCTGAGCGTTCGCGACCAGCTGCGCTTCGCCGCGATGCACCTCAGCGGCGGCCTCGCCCCCGACGGGACCCGCGTGCTGTCGGAGGAAAGCGCGCACGCGATGCGCGAACCGCAGGCCACCCTGCCGCTCATCCCGCCGCTCGGCCGGCAGTGGGGTCTCGGCTGGGAGCTGTTCGACTACGAGGGCGGCCTGGTGATCGGGCACGACGGCGGCACGCTCGGGCAGGTGTCGCTGCTGCGGCTGGTGCCCGGCGCGGACGTCGCGGTCGCCCTGCTCACCGGCGGCGGCGAGTTCTACGGGCTGTACCCGCTGATCGCCGAGCTGCTGGACGAGCTGGCCGGGGTGAAGGTCCCGCCGCTCCCGGTGCCGCCCGCCGTCCCGCCCACCGTCGATCCGCGCTACTTCACCGGCCGGTACGAGTCGGGGACGCTCCGCGCCGACGTCGCCGAGGTCGAGGGCGGCCTGTCGGTGTCCGTCCGCCCGCTGGGCGCGCTGGCGGAGCTGTCGGGCGAGGCGATGGGGAGCGCCGACGCGATGGTGCCCCTGGACGCCCGCACCCTCATCGCCCGCGAGCCGAAGGAGGGACGGCACGCCGTCCACGTCTTCCTCGGCGACGGCCCGCGCGCCGACTTCCTGCACCTCGGCCGCGCCATCCCGCGCGCCTGACCCCGAGGAGCACCGGCATGAGAACACCAACGGCCAGGGCGGCCGCAGTGGCCGCCGCCCTCGGACTCGCCGCGACCGGATGCGCGGGCGGCGGTCCGGCCGCCTCCGGCGGCCGCGGCACCGTCACCATCGCGGTCTCCGACGACCCCGGCACCCTCGACCCGCTCAACACCCTGGGGTCCACGGCCATCTTCATGAACGGCTTCGGGTACTCCCGGCTGGTCCATCTCGGCCCGGACGGGAAGCTGGTCGGCGGCGTCGCCGAGCGCTGGTCGTCCACCACCACGTCCGCGACCTTCACCATCAGGCAGGGCGTGACCTGCCAGGACGGGTCGCCGCTGACGGCCGAGGACGTGGCAGCCGAGTACGAGCACATCGCCGATCCGCGCAACGCCTCGCCCATGCTCGGCCTCTCGGTGCCGCTCACCGCCAAGGCGACCGCCGACCCGGCGGCCCGGACGGTCACGGTGAAGACGACGCGGCCGTCGCCGTTCATCCTGCAGATGGCCAACCTGCTCCCGCTGGTCTGCCGCAAGAACCTCGCGAACACCAAGGCGCTGGCACGCACCACCGCCGCGTCCGGGGCCTACCGGCTGGCCGAGGCGGTGCCGAGCGACCACTACACCTACGTCAAGCGGCCGGGCGTCACCTGGATGCCGGGCGGCGCGGACATGTCCGCCGCCCCGGAGAAGGTGGTCTTCAAGGTCGTCGCCAACGAGTCCACCGCCGCCAACCTGCTGATGTCCGGGCAGGTCAACGCCGTCCAGCTGAACGGCTCGGACCGGCAGCGGCTGGAGGCCGCCCGGGTCGCCCACCAGGGGATCCGGTCGATGATCGGGCAGTTGCTGTTCAACGAGGCGTCCGGCCGCGCGACCGGTGATCCGGCCGTCCGGCGCGCGCTGGTCACCGCCGCGGACCTCGGTCAGGTCGGATCGGTGGCGAGCGGCGGACGCAACGTGCCGCCGACCAACCTCGGCGAGGCCGCCCCCACGCCGTGCCCGCAGGACTCGGTGACCGGCAACGTCCCGGGCCACGACCCGGCCCGCGCGGCGGCCGACCTGACCGCCGCCGGATGGGCCAAGGCGGGAGGAGTCTGGACCAAGGACGGCAAGCCGCTCCAGCTGACCATGACCTATCCGACCACCCTCGGCCCGCGCGTGACGGCCGCCGTCGAGCTGGCCGTGCAGCAGTGGACGGCGTTCGGGGTGAAGGTGTCCGCCAAGACCGTGACGCCCGCGACCGTGACCACCGTCCTGGGGTCCGACGGGTGGGACGTCGCCTGGCAGCCGATCGTCGTGAACCTGCCCGACCAGCTCGTCCGGTTCTTCGACGGGCCCCGGCTGCCGAAGGGGTCCAACTTCGGCGGCGTCGACAACCCCGACTACCGGCGGCTTTCCGGCCAGGCGATGGCCGAGCTCGGCACGGACGGCTGCCCGCTGTGGGCGCAGGCCGAGAGCGCCCTGGTCAAGCGCCTGGACGTGGTGCCGTTCGCGACCTCGGAGGAGACCTGGTACGGCAAGGGCGTGACCTTCCGGCTGGACGGCGCGGGCCCGCTCCCGCACACGTTGCGCAGGACGGCCGCACCCCAGTAGTTCGTCAGCCCCCGGGCGACCATCGCGTGCTCGGGCAC
>NZ_JBFAOF010000488.1:0-5352 GCF_040675125.1 Spirillospora sp. NPDC049652
GGGCGGTGGGGGGGGGACGGTGGGCCGGCCCAGGGCCGGCCCACCGCCTTCTCACTCGGCCGCGCGGGTCAGACCGCGGGCCAGGGGGTGACGGGCCGGCGCGCCGCCACGGACGCGCCGGTCAGGCGTCACTTGGTGGTGCCGTCGCAGATGAACGTCAGCGGGCCGGTGCTGCAGGTCGACGCGCAGGCGTAGACGTCCACCGCTGCGACGCCCTCGGTCCAGTAGCCCAGGGACTCCGCGTCGGGCTGCTCGACGCCCGCGGGGACCGAGGTGACGCCGAAGTCGGCGGGCCGCTCCAGCAGCTCGGTGCGGAAGTCGGCGTCGGCGGCGGCGTACCGGAGAATGGAAGTGGGGGCCATGGTTTTCCTCCTGTGTGTGTTTCGCGTATTGCGAATTTTTCCGGCTAACTCTTCTCGGTGGTCAGCCGAATTCCAATGAGCTTCTCGATGGCGTGGATCTCCTCCACGGCGGTCACCATCTCGGTGATGTTGTTCTGCCAGGCGGCGACCTCCACTTCGTCGGGGGTCAGGGCGGCCGGGTCCCAGAAGGACTCCAGCCAGTCCTTGGTGGCCTGCGGGTGCACGCTCGGCACCGGCGCGGTCCGCGCGGCCATCGGGAGCGGGTCGAGTTCGAGGGCGGTGGCCAGCACCCGGGCCAGCGGGCCGTCCTTCTTGAGCAGCGAGCACACCACCAGCAGATGCTGGATCTGCCGGACGGTGTAGATGTGCCGGTGCTTGCTGACATCGCTGGGCGGCTTCGGCCCGGTGCTCCACATCGCGTCTCCCGAGGTCTGCCGGCGTCGTCTTCCGCAGGGCCTTCGATTGGCTTTTCCGGCCCGTTCTCCCTGGGCCGAGCGCCAGATTAACAACGGCCGATGACACGGGTGAAGGGATGGGTGGGGGAGGTTTTTCTCGCGGGTGACGATGTTTCACTCGCGAATTGTCGAGCAGTTCGTGGATTCACGGGTCTGCGGTGTTGGTCCGCTTTTATCGGGCCGGTGCCGGACACGGCGGCGCCCTCCCGCGGCGAGGCCGGGGAGGGCGCGACGGAGTGCGTGGGAGAGGCGCGGCCCGCCGGCGCGCGTCAGGCGCGGCGGGGGGCGGGCGGGTCAGGTGGAGGCGCGGACGACCAGGTGCGGCGGGAGGATCACGACCGGCTGGTCCAGCGGCTCGCCGTTGACCCGGGCCAGCAGCAGCCGGGTCATCTCGCGGCCCATCTCCTCGGCGGACTGGTGGACGGTGGTGAGCGGCGGATCGGCGAGCACCGCCGACGGCGAGTCCTCGAAGCCGACCACGGCCACGTCCGCCGGGACGGTCCGCCCGTGCCGCCGCAGCACCCGCATCGCGCCGAGCGCCATCGGGTCGTCCGCCGCGAAGATCGCGTCGAGGCCGGGGTCGAGCGCGAGCAGCTCCTCGGTCGCGGCGATCCCGCTGGCCTCGCTGAAGTCGCCGTGCACGACCAGCTCGGGCAGCCCGGCCTCGGCGAGCGCCGCGCGGTAGCCGGTCAGCCGGTCGATGCCGACGCCCATGTCCTGCGGCCCGGCGATGGTGGCGATGCGGCGGCGGCCCCGGCCGACCAGGTGCTCCACGGCCTGCCGGGCGCCGCTGCGGTTGTCGACGTCCACGTACGAGACCGGCTCGAGGCCGGGCGGGCGGCCGCCGAGGACGGTCGGCACGCCGCTCGCCTCCAGCCGTCCGGGCAGCGGGTCCTCGGCGTGCAGGGAGGTGAGCAGCACGCCGTCCACGTGCTGCGGGGTGAGGTACTGCTCCAGCCGCTCGTACTCGGCGGGGGAGCGGGCGAGGGCGAGCAGCAGCTGCAGGCCGGTCTCGTTCAGCGCGGCGCTGACGCCGCGGATCATGCCCGCGAAGAACGGCTCGTCGAACAGCCGCAGCTCGGACTCGGCGACGACCAGCGCGACCGTCTCGGTCCGCCGGGTGACCAGGGCGCGGGCGGCCCGGTTCGGGACGTACCCGAGCTCCTCGATCGCCGCGAGCACCGCGTCGCGGGCCCGGGGGCTGACCCGCGGCGAGCCGTTGATCACCCGCGAGACCGTGCCCCGGCCGACGCCGGCCAGGGCCGCGACCTCCTCCAGGGTGGGGCGTGTTCCCCGTCCGGCCATCCCGCCCGCCTCCCGTTCCACCCTGCTCCCCGCGCTCCTGCTACCCGCGCTCCGCGAGCCCGCCCCGGCGGATCACCTCCGCGTACCAGCGCGCGCTGTCCTTGGGCGCGCGGCGCAACGTGGCGTAGTCGACGTGAACCAGCCCGAAGCGCCGGGAGTACCCCCACGCCCACTCGAAATTATCCAGCAGCGACCACGTGAAGTAGCCGCGAAGCGGGACGCCCGCGGCGATCGCGTCGTGGCAGGCGCGCAGGTGCCCGTCGAGGTAGTCGATCCGCTCGGCGTCGTGGACCGTTCCGTTGGCCGCCTCCTCCTGGTAGCCGGCGCCGTTCTCGGTGACGCACAGGTCCACCGCCGGGTACTCGCGGTGCAGCCTGACCAGCACCTCCGTCAGCCCGGACGGGTCGATCTCCCAGCCCATCCCGGTCACCGGCCGCCCGGTGGACGGGAACCGCACGTGCCCGCTGCCGACCCACGGCGAGTGCTCGGCGAACGGGGACGAGGCCGCCTGCGGCGCCGAGTCGGGGTCCCCGCTGACGGTGTGCCGCGAGTAGTAGTTGATGCCGAGGTGCTCGATCGGCTGGTGGACGGTCTCCAGGTCGGCGTCCGGCGGGGCGAAGCCGAGGTGCTCCACGTCGGCCAGCACGTCCTCGGGGTAGCGGCCGAGCAGCAGCGGGTCGAGGAAGAACCGGTTCTGGAGGCCGTCCACGCGGCGCGCCGCGTCCACGTCGGCCTCCGCGTCCGACGCGGGCGACACCGCGTACAGGTTCACGGCCGCGCCGAACCGGTTCTCCGGACGCTGCGCGCGCATCGCCTGGACGGCGAGCCCGTGCCCGAGCATCAGGTGGTGGGCGGCGTGCAGCGCGGCGGCGGGCTCCCGCCGTCCGGGCGCGTGGTCGCCGGAGGCGTACCCGAGGAACGCCGCGCACCACGGCTCGTTCACCGTCAGCCAGTTCCGCACCCGGTCGCCGAGGACGCCGTGCACCTGGGCCGCGTAGTCGGCGAACCGGTACGCGGTGTCGCGTTCGGGCCAGCCGCCCGCGTCCTCCAGCTCCTGCGGGAGGTCCCAGTGGTAGAGCGTGGGCCACGGTTCGATCCCCGCGTCCAGCAGGGCGTCCACCAGCCGGTCGTAGAACGCCAGCCCCTGCCCGCCGCCCGCGTGCGCACGGGGCCAGGCCACCGAGAACCGGTACGCCGTCAGCCCGAGGTCGCGCATGATCCCGACGTCCTCGCGGAACCGGTGGAAGTGGTCCACCGCGACGTCGCCGGTGTCGCCGCCCAGCACCGTGCCGGGCCTGCGGACGAAGGTGTCCCAGATCGACGGCACCCGGCCGTCCGCCTCCGTGGCCCCCTCGACCTGGTACGCGGCCGTGGCCGCGCCCCACCGGAATCCCTCCGGGAAGTCCGCGCCGCCGTTCATGCCTTGATCGCGCCTTCCATGATCCCTCCGATGATCTGGCGGCCGAACGCCACGAACACCAGCAGCAGCGGCAGCACCGCGACCGCCGTGCCGGCGAACATGAGCGTGTAGTCGTTGAAGTGGGCGTTGGCCAGGTTGTTGATCGACAGCTGGACGGTCGGGTTCTCCGGGGTGAGCACCGCCAGCGGCCACATGAACTCGTTCCAGGTCTGCATGAACGTGAACAGGCCGAGCACGCCCGCCGCCGGGCGCAGCGCCGGCAGGACGACCCGCCAGTACACGCCGAAGGTGGTGCAGCCGTCCACGCGGGCGGCCTCGACCAGCTCGTCCGGGACGGCCTGGTCGGCGTACTGCCGCATCATGAACACCCCGAACCCGGTGACCAGGAACGGGACGACCACCGCCTGCAGGTGGTTCTGCCAGCCCAGCTTCACCATGATCATGTAGAGCGGGATGATCCCCATCTGCACGGGGATCATCATCGTCGCCACGATCGTGAGCAGCAGCGCGTTGCGGCCGCGGAAGCGCAGCTTGGCGAACGCGAACCCGGCCAGCGAGGCGAAGAAGACGGTCGAGACCGTCACGCAGGACGACACGAGCACCGAGTTCAGCAGGCCCTTGGCGAAGTAGGCGTCCGGGTTGTCGAACAGCCGGTTCACGTTGGAGCCGAGATGCCCGCCCGGCAGCACCGGCGGCGGGACGTCCGCGACGACGTCGTTGGTGCGCGTCGCCACCACGAACATCCAGTAGATGGGGGCCACCGACAGCGCCACCGCGGCGAGCAGCGTCAGGTACGTCAGCGGGCTGGCGTCCCAGAGGCCGTGCAGCCGCCGCGCGGTCGTGCGCGCGGGCCGGGACAGGGGAGCGGGGATCGTCATCGGGTGCCTCCCGCACGCCGGATGAACAGGAAGTTCAGCAGGGAGAACACGATGATGAGCAGGAACAGCACCCAGGCGATCGCCGCGCCGTAGCCGTACCGGTCGTGCCCGAACGCGTTGTCGTACATGTAGAGCGTCAGCGTCTGGAACTGGTGCGTGGCCCCGCCGTCCATCCTGTTGGCCGTGTCGTTGGCGAACAGCACCGGCTCGGTGAACAGCTGCAGCCCGCCGATGGTGGAGATGATCACCGTGAACAGGATCGTCGGGCGCAGCAGCGGCACGGTGATCTGCCAGAACTGCCGCATCCGGGACGCGCCGTCGATCGCGGCGGCCTCGTACAGGTCCTTCGGGATCGCCTGCATCGCGGCCAGGAAGATCAGCGCGTTGTAGCCCGTCCAGCGCCAGTCGACCATCACCGAGATCGCCGTCCACGACCAGAGGCGGTTCGTGTGCCACTCGATGTCGGTGTGCAGGATCCAGTTGATGAAGCCGTAGTGCGTGTCGAACAGCTGGCCGAACACGATCGCGACCGCGGCCATCGAGGTGATCAGCGGCGCGACCACCCCGATCCGGAAGACCGTCGCGGCCCGCATCCGCCGGTTCAGCGTGTTGGCGAGCAGCAGCGCCAGCAGCAGCTGCGGGACGGTCGAGAGCACGAAGATCCCGAGCGTGTTCACCAGCGCGTGCCAGAACTGGTCGTCGCCGAACAGGTAGCTGTAGTTGCCGAACCCCGCCCACTCGCGCGTCCCCGACGCCAGCCCCCAGTCGTGCAGCGACACCCACAGCGTGTAGACGAGCGGGTAGCCGCCGAACAACAGGAAGACGACGAAGAACGGCGCGACGAAGGCGTACGGGCTGGCCTTCAGGTCGAGCCGGGCGAGCCACGCCCGCCGGCGCTCGTTGCGGGGCGTCCCGCCCGCCCGGTCGACCGG
>NZ_JBFAOF010000489.1:0-5344 GCF_040675125.1 Spirillospora sp. NPDC049652
GTAGGGGACGCGGAAGGTCGAGATGTCGTCGGCGAACTTGTCCTCGGCGCGGGTGCCGTGGCGCCGCCTCGTCGTGCGACGCGCGCCCGATCGTGACGAACACCAGCACGCACACGACGTCCAGGGCCGCCGCTCCCGCCACATTCCGCATAACCCCAGGCTAGTGCGCGTCCCCGGCAGCCCCGAACCACCCCGGCGGCATCCCCGCTCGAACGCCGCCCTTGGGCTGAACGCCGAACCGAAATATCCGGCCAGAAAAACCCGAGGCGTGGAAATTCGGGGCGCAGGAAAAATCATCCCGGAAAACGCCGAAGGCCCGGAGCCATTTTCTGACTCCGGGCCTTCGGACCTGGTAGCGGGGGCAGGATTTGAACCTGCGACCTCTGGGTTATGAGCCCAGCGAGCTACCGAACTGCTCCACCCCGCGGCGATGTCTTAACTCTATGGGGTCCCGGATGCTTAGGCAAACCAGAACGCACGGAGCGCCGAACCGCGTCCGGTGGGGTCACTCGGGACCGGCCTGCGGTGGACAGCGCCGGGCCCGTGTCGGAGAGTGTTGATCCGCGGGGGCCGCTCACTTCTCCGGAGGACCGGCATGACCGAAGCGACCAGCAGCACGCACGCACCCCTCGACACGCAGCCACCCCTCGACGCGCACGCACCCCTCGACGCGGACGCATCCCTCGACACGCCAGCGCCCTCCGACGCGTACGCGCCCTTCGACCCGGCGTTCCAGGCCGACCCCTATCCGGCCTACAGGCGGCTGCGCGACCACGACCCCGTCCACCGGCACACCGACCCGCCGTTCTGGGCGCTGTCCCGGTTCGAGGACGTGTGGACGGCCGTCCGCGACCACGAGACGTTCTCGTCAGCGAGCGGCCTGACGTTCTACGAGGACGAGATCGGCAAGCTCGGGCTCGCCCCGACGATCGTGATGCTCGACCCGCCCCGGCACACCGTCCTGCGGCGGCTGATCAGCCACGGGTTCACGCCGCGCCGCACGGCCGCGATGGAGGACACGCTGCGCGCCTTCGTCCGCGCCCGGCTGGCCGGGATGCGGCGGCGGGAGGCGGACGGGGAGACCGTCGACCTGCACCGCGACTTCTCCTCGCCCCTCCCGACGTTCGCGCTGGCCGAACTGCTGGACGTCCCGGAGGCCGACCGCGCCCGGTTCGGCCCGTGGGTGTCGGCGCTCACCACGTTCCAGGACCAGGGCTTCGACACGGCGGCCATGGCCGAGGGCTCCGGTGCGCGGGCCGTGGCGGAGATGTTCGAGTACTTCGGCGGGGTCGTCGCCGAGCGGCGCAGGAACCCCGGCGACGACCTGATCAGCGCGCTCACGGTCGCGGAGGCGGGCGGCGAGCGGCTGACCGACTGGGACGTCCTCGGCTTCTGCTTCGTGATCGTCGCGGGCGGCAACGACACCACCGGGAACCTGGTGTCGCACGCGGTCGCGCTGCTGTCGGAGCGTCCGGACCAGCGGGAGCTGCTGGCCGCCGACCCGTCGCTGATCCCGAACGCGCTGCTGGAGTTCCTGCGGCTGGAGGGCTCGGTGCAGGCGCTCGGACGGACGACGACGCGTCCGGTCACGGTGCGCGGCGTCGAGATCCCCGCCGGGGAGAAGGTGATGATGCTCTACGGCGCGGCGAACCGGGACGAGCGGGAGTTCGGGCCGTCCGCGGACGTCCTGGACGTCACCCGGAGCATCCCCCGCCACCTGGGGTTCGCGAGCGGCGTCCACTTCTGCATCGGGTCGCACCTGGCCAGGCTCCAGGCGCGGGTGGCGCTGGAGGAGCTCCTGGCGGCGCACCCGCACGTGGAACTGGACCAGCCCCGGGCGAAGAGGATCATGTCTCCCTTCACCCGGGGCTGGGTGTCAGCGCCCGTTCACCTGGGGGGTCACCCTTGAGCGGGTAGCGGCCGCGCACGCGGGGGTCGGCCCGCGTGCGGGCAGCGGCCGTGCACGCGGGGGTCAGCCCATGTGCGGGTAGCGGTAGTCCGTCGGCGGGACGAAGGTCTCCTTGATGGAGCGCGGGGACGTCCAGCGCAGCAGGTTCAGGATCGAACCGGCCTTGTCGTTGGTCCCGGACGCGCGCCCGCCGCCGAACGGCTGCTGCCCGACGACCGCGCCGGTCGGCTTGTCGTTGATGTAGAAGTTGCCGGCGGCGAAGCGCAGCACCTCGGCGGTGTGCGCGGCGGCCGCGCGGTCCCGCGCGATGACCGCACCGGTCAGCGCGTACGCCGACACCGACTCCATCTGGGCCAGCATCGCGTCGTACTGGTCGTCCTCGTAGACGTGGACGCCGAGGATCGGGCCGAAGTACTCGGTCCGGAAGATGTCGTTCTCCGGGTCCTCGGAGACCAGGACGGTCGGCCGGACGAAGAAGCCCTCGGAGTCGTCGTAGGTGCCGCCCGCGACGACCTCCACCTTGGGGTCGGCCTGCGCGCGGTCGATCGCGGCCTTGTTCTTGGCGAACGAGCGCTCGTCGATGACCGCGCCCATGAAGTTCGAGAAGTCCGTGACGTCACCCATGGTCAGCGACTCGACCTCGGCGGCCAGCTCGTCCCGCAGGCCGTTCTCCCAGAGCGACCGCGGCACGTAGGCGCGGGACGCGGCGGAGCACTTCTGCCCCTGGTACTCGAACGCGCCGCGGACCAGCGCGGTCCTCAGGACGGCCGGGTCGGCGGACGGGTGCGCGACCACGAAGTCCTTGCCGCCGGTCTCGCCGACCAGGCGCGGGTAGGCGCGGTACTTGTCGATGTTGCCGCCGACGGTCTTCCACAGGCTCTGGAAGGTGGCGGTGGAGCCGGTGAAGTGGATGCCGGCGAGCTCCGGGTGCGCGAGCGCGACCTCGGAGACCGCGATGCCGTCGCCGGTGACCAGGTTGATGACGCCCTTGGGCAGCCCGGCCTCCTCCAGCAGCTCCATGGTCTTCACGGCCGCGTAGGTCTGCGTCGGGGACGGCTTCCAGACCACGACGTTGCCCATGAGGGCCGGGGCGGTCGGCAGGTTCGCGGCGATCGCGGTGAAGTTGAACGGGGTGATCGCGTAGACGAACCCCTCCAGCGGCCGGTGGTCGGACCGGTTCCACACGCCGGGCGAGGAGATCGGCTGCTCGGCGATGACCTGGCGCGCGAAGTGCACGTTGAACCGCCAGAAGTCGATCAGCTCGCACGGGCTGTCGATCTCGGCCTGCTGGGCGGTCTTGGACTGGCCGAGCATGGTCGCGGCGGCGATCGTCTCGCGCCACGGCCCGGACAGCAGGTCGGCGGCGCGCAGGAAGATCGCGGCGCGGTCGTCGAAGGACATCGAGCGCCAGGCCGGCGCGGCCTTCAGCGCGGCCTGGATCGCGTCGCGCGCGTCGTCCTGGGTGGCGGTGCCGAACGTGCCGAGCACGCTCGCCTTGCGGTGCGGCTGGACGACCTGCACCTTCTCGCCCGCGCCGAGCCGCTTCTCGCCGCCGATGGTCATCGGCAGGTCGATCGGGGCCTGCGCCTGGAGCTCGGCCAGCTTCGCCTCCAGGCGGGCCCGCTCGGGGCTGCCGGGCGCGTAGCCGTGGACCGGCTCGTTCACCGGGGCGGGGACGTTGGTCACGGCGTCCATGGAACCTCCTGCGATGTCGATCGGGGTCGGCGGTGTCGGTGGGGCGGTGCCGCTCCGCACGGCGGCGTGGGACGGCCACCGGTCGCGGACCGGTGGCCGTGCGCGCCTGGGCGGCGGGGTGGCGGGGTGGTCGGGCTGTCAGCGGGAGACGAAGGAGCGGAGGAAGAAGGCCAGGTTGGCGGGCCGCTCGGCCAGCCGGCGCATGAAGTAGCCGTACCAGTCCGAGCCGTACGGGACGTAGACGCGCATGTCCTCGCCGGCCCCGGCCAGCCGGCGCTGCTCGCCGGCGCGGATGCCGTACAGCATCTGGAACTCGTAGCTGCCCGGCTTGCGGCCGTTGCGGTGCGCCAGGTCCAGCGCGATCTCGATGATCCGCGGGTCGTGGCTGCCGACCATCGGGTGGCCCTCGCCCTCCATCAACGTCCGCAGCGCCCGGATGTATGCCCGGTCCACGTCCTTCTTCGACTGGAAGGCGACCGACTCGGGCTCGGCGTAGGCGCCCTTGACGAGCCGGACGCGCGATCCGGCGCCGGTCAGGTCGGCCAGGTCGCCCTCGGTGCGGTGCAGCATCGCCTGGATCGCGACGCCGGTCGCGGGGAAGTCGGCGCGCAGCTCGCGCAGGATGCCGAGGGTGGAGTCGACCGTGGTGTGGTCCTCCATGTCGAGCGTGATCGTCATGCCGAGGCCGGCCGCGGCGGCGGCGACCGCGCGGGCGTTCTCCAGCGCGATCCGCTCGCCGTCGCCGGGCAGCGCCTGGCCCAGCGCGGACAGCTTCAGGGACGCGTCCGCGCCGACGGTGAGGCCCTCGGCGGACAGCGCCCGGAACAGCTCCAGGTAGGCGTCGCGGGTGGCGTCGGCCTGGGCCCGGTCGGTGGTGTCCTCGCCGAGGTGGTCGAGGGTGACCTTGAGGCCGTCCCCGTTGAGCTCCTGGATGGCGAGGATGGCCGCGCCGAGATCCTCCCCGGCGACGAACCGGTCCACGACGCTCCGGGTGAGCGGGACGGAGGTGACGAGGTCGCGCATGCGCGCGCTGCGCGCCGCCGCGAGAAGGAGTGGAGCGAGCACCTGGACCTCCGGATTCCGGCGAGTGGCCTGAACGGGTCGTAGGGACGATGCGGTCGGACGATTCGATCGGGATGAATCGGTCGGACGATTCAGCACTTACGTGACATACAGCCCGTTACCACGACGACACGGGCCTTCTCCCCACGTTAGGCGGCCCTGACCTGCGCGGATATAGTCAAGTGTCACTTGGCGGCAAAGCCTTGTTCAGACATATGTATGAGGGGATGGCCGGGTGGCCGGGAGCGGGGACCTCCAGGAGCTGACCGAGCTGGTCGCCGACCTGCTCGGCGCGCCCGCCACGCTGGAGGACCGCGACTTCCACCTCGTCGCGTACGCCGCGCACGGCGGGGCCATCGACCCCGTCCGGATGGACTCGATCCTCAACCGGCGCGCCACCGACGAGGTCCGCTCCCGGTTCGAGCGGTACGGGATCGCCCGCGCCGCCGGCCCGGTCCGGATCCCGGCCGACCCGGGGGCCGGGGTGCTCGGGCGACTCTGCCTGCCCGTCCGGTGGCGGTCGGTGACCTACGGCTACCTGTGGCTGCTGGACGACGAGGGCCGCATCGGCGACGACCTGGTCGCCCGCGCCGCGCCGCTCGCCGAGCGCGCCGGGCTGCTCATGGCGCGGCAGTCACGCGAGCGCGCCGACATCGGCAGGCAGCTCTCCGACCTGCT
>NZ_JBFAOF010000490.1:0-5344 GCF_040675125.1 Spirillospora sp. NPDC049652
CGCGGACGAGCCGTTCGGCTCGCTGCGCGGCCGTCCGCTGACGGTGACGGCGGACGACGGCGTGCCGCTGCACGTGGAGGTGGACGGCCCGGACGACGCGGCCCTGACCGTGGTGTTCTGCCACGGCTACACCCTCAACCAGGACTCCTGGCACTACCAGCGCCGCGACCTGGCCCGCCGGACGGCGGACGGGGAGCGGCTGCGCATGGTCTTCTGGGACCAGCGCAGCCACGGCCGGTCCGGGCGCGGCCCGCTGGAGCACGCGACCATCGACCAGACCGGCTCCGACCTCTACGAGGTGCTGCGCGCGACGGTCCGTCCGGGCGCGCCGGTGGTGCTGGCCGGGCACTCCATGGGCGGCATGTCGATCATGGCGCTGGCGGACCGGCATCCCGAGCTGTTCGACGGCGGCGCGGACGCGCTGTGCCGCGTGCACGGGGTCATGCTGGTCAACACCTCCTGCGGCGACCTGGCCGAGATGACCCTCGGGCTGCCGCTGGCGCTGGTGAAGGTCGTCCGGCCGATCGCGCCGAGTGCGCTGCGCGGCCTCGGCCGGCAGGCCAGGATGGTGGACCGGGCCCGCGCCCTCGGCGCGGACCTGGCGTTCGTGGTCACGCGGCGGATGGCGTTCGCCGACAAGCGGGTCAGCCCGACCGTGGTGGACTTCCTGGAGCAGATGATCCGGGCCACCCCGATCGACGTGATCGCCGAGTTCTACCCGGAGCTGGTCGGGCACGACAAGGCGGCGGCGCTGGAGACCGTCGGGCGGGTGCCGGTGCTGGTGCTGGTGGGCGGCCGCGACCGGCTGACCCCGGCCGCGCACGGCCGGCGGATCGCCGAGGCGCTGCCGGACGCCGAGCTCGTCGAGGTCGACCGGGCGGGCCACGTGCTGCCGCTGGAGTATCCCGGCGTGGTGACCGGCTCGCTGCGCCGGCTGGTCGACCGGGCGCTGCCCGGGCTGGAGGAGGAGCGGGGCGCATGACGAGCGAGGAGAGGACGACCGTGATCGAGGTGCCGACGGCCGAGGACATGCGGGTGCTGGGCGTCCGGCTGGCCGGGCTGCTGCGCGCCGGCGACCTGCTGGTGCTGACCGGTGACCTGGGCGCGGGCAAGACGACGCTGACCCAGGGCATCGGCGAGGGCCTGAAGATCCGCGGGCCGGTGACCTCGCCGACCTTCGTGATCGCGCGGGTGCACCCGTCGCTGGCCGGCGGGCCGTCCCTGGTGCACGTGGACGCCTACCGGCTGGGCGGCTTCGCCGAGCTGGACGACCTCGACCTGGACGCGTCGCTGGCCGAGTCGGTGACGATCGTCGAGTGGGGCGAGGGCCTCGCCGAGGGACTGGCCGAGGACCGGCTGGAGGTCACCATCTCGCGCGGCCCCGCCGGGGCGTCCGAGCGGCGCGCCGTGAAGATCAACGGAGTGGGCGCCCGCTGGTCCGCCGTTCTCGATGATCTTGCCTGGTCGGACGGCCCGCGACCGAGGTAAGTGGAACGCGACCGCCGCGCCGGTCCATGTCGTACTCTGTGCCGGACGAACCCGACATTTTGGATTCCTGATCGGGAGTGGATCCGGTGAGTGGCAGCCATCGCAGCGGTGGTCACCGCGCCTCGCGCAGCGGCGAGTACCGCTCGTTCAGCGGCGAGACCCGGGGCGGGCTCCGCCCCGGCGAAGACCGCCTCGGCGAGTACGGCGGACTCCCGAGCGATCCCGGAACCCGCTCCGGCGAATACGGGTCCTCCAGCGGCGCGTACGGCCCGCAAGCCTCCGCCGGTGGCGCATACGGCCCCCGAAGCGGTGAACATGCCCTCCGCAGCGGAGATCACGGTTCCCGCAGCGCTGAATACCCGTCCCGCAGCGCTGAATACGCGTCCCGCAGTGCTGAATACCCGTCCCGCAGCGCCGAATACGCGTCCCGCAGTGGTGAATACGGTCCTCGCAGCGGTGAGTACCGGGCGCGCAGCGGCAGCCACCGGGTCGTCCGGGAACGCCGGCGCGGCAGGCGGCTCCTGGCCGTGCTGCTCGGGCTCGCCGCCGGGGCCGGAGCCTGCGTGCTCGCCGCGGTAGTGATCATCAACGGGTTCGGCGGACGCGACCGGCACACGTCCGGGCAGGTCGTCGGGAGCACGGCGGGCACCCCGGCCCCCAAGGCGGAGAAGACGGCCGTCCCGGACGCCTGCACCCTTCTGGACGCCAAGGTCGCCGACCGGCTCGCGCCGCACGCCGAGCGCGGGCCCGCCGACAACTACGCCTCCAACGACCGGCAGAACCAGTGCGTCTGGGGCGTCTACAGCGGCCGCAACCAGCGGCAGCTCAGCGTCGAGACGCGCGCGATCGCCGGGACGCAGGCGCAGAGCCCGACCGACGCGGCCCGCGCCGCGTTCGTGTCCGAGCGGACGGCCGACGAGTCCGGCAAGGCGCTGCTCGGCGGCCAGCGGATCACCGACAAGGTCCGCCTGAAGGGGCTCGGCGACGAGGCGTACGCCGTCTACAGCGTGGACGAGGACCAGGGGTCCGGCGCGGCCGTCGCGAACGTCCGGATGGCGAACGTGCTGGTCACCGTGCACTACTCCGGTTCGCAGGGCAGCGACCCGATCGCCACCGACGACGCCCTCGCCGGCGCGCAGGACGCGGCCCGCAGCGTCCTCACGGCCCTCGCCCAGAGCTGACCGCCCGCCCCGGAGAGCCGCTCCGGAGGGTCCGGCCGCCCGCACCCGGAGGGCCGCGAAAGCGCCGCGCGGCGGGGAATCAGCGTGAGCACGGGCCGCACTCGACTACCCTTACGGTCCGTGCTGGTCCTGGCTTTCGACACCGCTACCGCCGCCGTCACCGTCGCACTGACCGAGTGGACGCCGGGGGACAGCGCACGCCCCCGCGCCGCCGTGGAGGCCACGTACGCGCGCAAGCACACCGAGGTGCTGACCCCGGAGATCGCCCGGGTCCTCGGTGAGGCGGGCGCGACGCCGGCCGACCTGTCCGCGATCGTCGTGGGCGTCGGCCCCGGCCCCTACACCGGCCTGCGCGTCGGCCTCGTCACGGCCCACGCGATGGGCCGGGCGCTCGGCGTGCCCGTCCACGGCGTCTGCACGCTGGACGCGATCGCCTGGGAGTCCCGCCGCGAGGAGCCCTTCGTCGTCGCCACCGACGCCCGCCGCCGCGAGGTGTACTGGGCGCGCTACGACTCCTACGGCAGGCGCGTGACCGAGCCGGCCGTCGGCTCCGCCGCCGCCGTCCGCGAGGACGCCCCCGACCTGCCCGTCATCGGGGAGGGCGCCGGGCTCTACGCGGAGGTCCTCGGCGACGCCGGAGGCCCGCTGGCGCCGTCCGCGGTCGCGCTCGCCGACCTCGCCGTCGAGCGCCTGTCCGGGCGCCCCGGCCCCGCCCTGCTCCCGCCCGAGCCGCTCTACCTGCGCCGTCCCGACGCCAAGGAGCCCGGCCCGCGCAAGAAGGTGTCCCAGTGAGCACCGCGCTGCGCGGCATGACGGCGGCCGACCTGCCCGCCGTCCACGCCCTGGAGCAGGCCCTGTTCCCCGAGGACGCGTGGAGCGAGCAGATGCTCCGCGACGAGCTGGCCGACCAGCCGCGCACCCGGCACTACGTCGTCGCCGAGGACGCCGGCGAGATCATCGGCTACGCCGGGCTCGCCGCCGCGGCCGACCAGGCCGACGTGCAGACCATCGGCGTGCGCGCCGACCGGCGCGGCTCCGGCGTCGGCGCGGCGCTGCTCACCGAGCTGCTGGACGAGGCGTCCCGGCGCGGCAGCGCGCAGGTGTTCCTGGAGGTCCGCGCCGACAACGAGCCGGCGCGGCGGCTCTACGAGCGGTTCGGGTTCGTCCGCGTGGGGCTGCGCAGGCGCTACTACCAGCCCTCCGGCGTGGACGCGGTCGTGATGTGCCGCGAGACCCGCGCCGTGAAGGGCCCGGTCGGCTTCACCAGGGAGGAAGCATGATCCGCGACTCCGAGCCGCTGGTGCTCGGGATCGAGACGTCCTGCGACGAGACCGGGGTCGGGATCGTCCGCGGGCACACGCTGCTGGCCGACTCGATCGCCTCCAGCGTCGAGCAGCACGCCCGGTTCGGCGGCGTGGTGCCCGAGGTCGCCTCGCGGGCGCACCTGGAGGCGATGACCCCGACCATCGAGCGGGCGCTCGCCGAGGCCGGGGTGGCCTTCACCGACATCGACGCGTTCGCGGTCACGGCCGGGCCGGGCCTGCCGGGCGCGCTGATGGTCGGCGTCGCGGCCGCCAAGGCGTACGCGCTGTCGCTCGGCAAGCCGCTGTACGGCGTGAACCACCTCGCCGCGCACGTCTGCGTCGACCAGCTCGAACACGGGCCGCTGCCCAAGCCGTGCGTGGCGATGCTGGTGTCCGGCGGGCACTCGTCGCTGCTGCTCGTCCCGGACGTGGCGTCCGACGTGCGGTCGCTCGGCTCGACCGTGGACGACGCGGCGGGGGAGGCGTTCGACAAGGTCGCCCGGGTGCTGGACCTCGGCTTCCCCGGCGGCCCGGTGATCGACCGGATGGCCCGCGAGGGCGACCCGGCGGCGATCGCGTTCCCGCGCGGCAAGTACGCCGACGGCACCTACGACTTCTCGTTCTCCGGCCTGAAGACGGCCGTGGCGCGCTGGGTCGAGGCGAAGGAGCGCGCCGGTGAGCCGGTCCCGGTCGCCGACGTCGCCGCCTCCTTCCAGGAGGCCGTGGTGGACGTGCTGACCCACAAGGCCCTCAAGGTCTGCAAGGACAACGGCGTCAACGACCTGCTCATCGGCGGCGGCGTCGCGGCGAACTCGCGGCTGCGCGCGCTCGCGCAGGAGCGCTGCGACCGCGCCGGGGTCCGGCTGCGGGTGCCGCGGCCGAAGCTGTGCACCGACAACGGCGCGATGGTCGCCGCGCTCGGCTCCGAGCTGGTCGCGAGCGGGCTCACCCCGTCCGACCTGGAGCTGCCCGCCGACTCCAGCCTCCCGATCGAGACCGTCCTGCTCTGATCGGGACGGTCCTGCCCTCTGACCCCGCGAGGGCCGGTCAGAGCAGGGTGGCGAGGTACTCCTCGGCGCGGGCCGCGTCCCGTTCGGACAGGACGCGGCCGGGCTCCTCGGGCAGCAGGTCGAGCAGGCAGCGCAGGTCCCAGTACGGGTCCTGGTCGTGGCCGCCCGCGACCTGGTCGAAGCACTCCCGGAAGCGGTCGGCCACGGGCACGCCGTAGCGCAGCGCGAGCCGCAGCCGCATTTGCCCGACGTCCACGCCGGCCGGGCCGGACGACGCGTCCGACCAGTCCACGACGCCGGTGAGGCGGCCGCGCGACCAGAGGGTGTTGTCCGGGTGGTAGTCGCGGTGGACGAACCGGGA
>NZ_JBFAOF010000491.1:0-5341 GCF_040675125.1 Spirillospora sp. NPDC049652
CCGAGGGCGAGCGCGCCGAGGTCGGGGGCGCGGCCGGAGCAGGCGGAGAGGAGCTGGTCGGCGGCCAGCGCCGCCGCGCCCAGCAGCGACCAGTCCAGGTCCATCGAGCCTTCCGCCCCGTCCAGCGGGGCGAGCTGCTCGGTGCGGGCCGGGTGCGGGACGGCGTCGTCGCCCGGCCCGAACATCGCGCGCGCCAGATCGACCACGGCCATGTCGAAGCGCAGCACCTCCGGCGCGGACGACGGGGCGGCCACCTGGACCGGCCGCCCCCGGGTGAACAGCAGCGGCGCCTCGACGCGCCCGTCCCCGTGCCGCAGCCGCACCAGCACCTGGACGGGATGCACCGAGCGGCCCATCGCGCAGCGGGACGCCAGCTCGTCCAGCAGCACCGCGGCGGCCCGTTCGGTTCCGATCGCGGCCACGGCGTCGCGGACGTGGCGCACCCCTCCCCCGGCCGCCAGGATGAGCCGCTCGACGTCCTCGGACCGCACGGCCTGTTCTGTGTGTTCACGTTCCAGCGTCATGGTCCGATCGTGCGCGGGCGGGCTGGAGCGCCGCTCGAACGACGCCGGTGCCGCTCCGCCCGTCCCCGGCCCGCGCGCTCGTCCCGGACCACACGTCCGGCTCAGGTGGTCGCGGCGGTCAAGGAGGCGGTGGGGCGCAGCACGGGCTCACCGGTCGCCACCAGCCTCTCCAGCAGGCGCGCTCCGTTGTCCGGCCCCTGGTGGCGGGCGAAGTCGGCCGCCACGCGCTGCGCGTTGGCGCGGTAGGCCGGGTCGGCCAGGACGCGGTCGACGGCGGTGCGCAGGCCGGCCGGGGTGGGGCGTTCGAGCCAGATCCCGGCGCCCGTCCAGGCGATGCGGGCGCAGTTCTCCGGCTGGTCGGCGTTGACCCCGGCGGCGACCATGGGGACGCCGTTGGCGAGCGTGAGGTGCGCGCCGTTGTAACCGCCGTTGCTGATCGCGACGTCCACGCGGGGCAGCAGCTCCTGGTAGGGGATGTAGCGGGCGAACCGCGCGTTCGGCGGCAGGTCCGGCGGGGCGTCGGCGTCCGGGACGGTCACCACGACCAGGTGGTCGCCGCCCGCCAGGGCCTCCAGGCCGGGGCGGACGAGCTGATCGGTGTCGAGCTGGGTGGTGCCCTGGGTGAGGTGGACGACCGGGCGGTCGCCGTCCAGCTCGTCCCACCAGGCGGGCGGCTCGAACGGGCCGTGGGCGCGCTGCGACATCATCGGGCCGGTCAGGTGGATCTGCCGCGGGCAGACCTGGCGCGGGTACTCGAAGGCGGGGCTCGTCGGCTGCAGGAACAGGAACGGCGACATGATCGCGTCCAGCAGCGGCAGGCCGTCGTCGCGCAGCCCGACCGAGCGGCGCAGGTCGCGGTAGGCGTGGTTGAGCGAGCGCAGCGCGAGCCGCCGCACGCCCCGGTTCAGCGCCCGGTTGCGCAGCCGCCCCGGCGCGGACGACGGCTGCGGCGCGCCGGTCCTCGGCGGATCGGACGGGCACGCGCCGATCAGCGAGGTCTCGTTGACGATCGCCCACGGCGGTCCGCCCTGCTCGTGCAGGAACCGGACGCCCAGGCAGTGCCGGTCGGTGACCACGACGTCCGGCTGGAAGCCGTCCACCAGGGGACGCAGGTCGGCCAGCAGGCCGGGGGCCCGCTCGACGTACAGCCGCCGCAGCCCGACCCCGGGCAGCGGGGCATGGCCGCGTAGGAGCGGGCCCGCACGTACGGGGCGAAGCCCGCGCCGAGGTCGCGCACCAGGGCCTCGTGTTCCCCGCCGGTGTGCCACAGCACCTCGTGCCCGCGCGCGAGGAGCGCCTGGATCAGGGCCCGGTTCGGCTGGACGCACCCCAGCGACGGCAACGTGCTGAACAGCAGCCGCGCCATCAGGCCACCCGCGACGCCACGGCCGCGGTGCGCCGCCAGTACGCCCCGACGCCGTCGATGTCGATCAGCTCGTCGTCGATGCCGTGCTCGGCGCGGTAGTCGTGCACGGCGTTGCGGCAGCCGGGCAGCAGGTAGTCGTCGATGATCGCGAACCCGCCGGGCGACAGCTTCGGGTACAGGTGGACCAGCGCGTCCATCGTGGACTCGTAGAAGTCGCCGTCCAGCCGCAGCACCGCCAGCCGCTCGACCGGCGCGGTCGGCAGCGTGTCGCGGAACCAGCCCCGCAGGAACCGGACCTGGTCGTCCAGCAGGCCGTAGGTCGCGAAGTTGCGCTGGACGGTCGCCAGCGGCACCCCCAGCACGTCGTTGCACTTGTGCAGGTTCATCGCGTGGTCGCCGGGATAGCGGTCGCGGTCCACCTCGGGCATGCCCTCGAAGGAGTCGGCGAGCCAGACGGTGCGGTCGGTGACGCCGTGCGCGCGCAGCACCGCGCGGGCGAAGATCGACGCGCCGCCGCGCCACACCCCCGTCTCGATGACGTCGCCCGGCACGCCGTCGGCGATGACCTGCTCCAGGCAGTGCTGGATGTTGTCCAGGCGCTTCAGGCCGACCATGGTGTGCGCCACGCTCGGCCAGTCGCGGCCGTCCGCGCGCGCGTCCTCGGTGGCGCGTCCGCCGCGCTCGTCGTACTCGAACGCCATGATCGGGGGGTCCCGGTAGATGACGTTGGTGAGGACCTTCTTCATCAGGTCCAGGTACAGGTCGGTCACGTCAGTCTCCTTGGCCGGGGGTGGAAATGCGTCCGTTCGGGCCGGTGTCGCGGGGCAGCCACGAGGGCGCGGCCCGCTCGCTGCTCAGGCCCTTCTCCACGAAGGCGATGTTCGGATAGAGGTGGAGCGCGCCGACGGTCCGGTCGGTCGGCGCCGAGGCCGCGGGCCGCTCCCGGTGGTGCAGGCCGTCCACCAGCGCCTTCAGGTGGCCAACCGTGGTCGAGGGTGCGTCCGGGTCGGTGTGCCCGCCGTTCCAGCCGGGCCAGTAGGACGTCTGGAGGTCCTCGATCACGTACAGCCCGCCGGGCGCGAGCCGGTCGAACAGCACCCCGAACGACGCGAGGACGTCGCCGCTGAGATGGCTGCCGTCGTCGATGACGATGTCCAGCGGGCCGATCTCGTCGGCGAGCGCGGCCAGGAACGCCGCATCGCCCTGGTCGCCGCGATGGGTCCGCATGCGGGGGCGTTCGAGCGCGGACTTGTCGTGGATGTCCAGCCCGTGCACCAGCCCGCGCCGGAAGTACTGCCGCCACATCCGCAGCGACGCGCCGCCGTGCTCGGGGGACTGGTATCCGCCGATGCCGATCTCCAGCACCCGGACACGCTGGTCGGCGTACGGCGCGAGGTGCCGCTGGTAGTACGGGGTGTAGAAGTGCACGCCCCACTTGTCGGAGGCGCACCGCGTCGCCAGCGCGGTGAGGTCGGGGGTGCGGGGCTCGCACGCCGCGGTGAGCGCGGCCAGGGCGCGCACCGACGCCTGCCGGTCGTCCCACCGCGCCGAGCCGCCGTTCGCGTCGGGCCGCGGCTCCTCGGCGACGATCAGTTCGCGGGTGGCGTCCCGCCAGTCCCCCGCGGCGCCGAACACCGCGCGGACCAGCTCGGCCGGGTCCTGCCGCAGCCGCGTCCAGGGGGCGTCCATCCGGCCGGGCTTCGCGGTGAGGCCGTCGGGCCCGAGTGCGAGGACGTAGCCGAGCCGGCCGAGGTCGAGCTGCACCCGCGCGGGCGCCGGCGGCCCGCCGGACACCTCCAGGCGCGCGGCGAGCTCGGCGAGCAGGACGCCCGCGACGGTCTCGGGCGCGAGGTCGGCCAGCGCGCGTTCGGTGTCCCGGACGGTCCCGTCCGCGGCGGCGATCAGGCGCTCGACCACGGAGGGGTCGGGCGGGGCGAGGACGGATTCCATCGGCGCGCTCCCGGCGGCGAGGTCGGCTGCTTCGCCCAGCAACCTCGCCGACGCGGGTGGAGTCCGCTTCGACTACCGCTGGAGGCCGCCTACGGCCGGGGGGCGCCGGCCCCGTCCGGCGCGTCCGACCCGTCCGGCCCGGCGTAGCGGCGCAGGCCGAGCAGCAGCAGGTCCACGCCGAAGTCGAAGCGCGCCTCGACGTCGTTGTCGAAGAGCCGGTCGCCGAGCCGGCGCACATTGGGGAACCGGTCGGCCGGGAGCGCGGCCAGGTAACCGCCGAACATGTCGCGGACGGCCTCCGGCGCCATCTCCTCGCCGATCGGGGACACGACGCCGAGGCTCTCCTCGAACGCGTGCGCGCCGATGTAGAGGGCGAACACGTCCCCGACGTAGCTGATCACCTTGTCGGGGACGCCGACCGGCCCGAGGAGCTGGAACAGCCACTCGATGAACCGGACGGTCGTCGGCCCGAACGGGACGCGCCCCATGGAGATGCGCGCGATGTCGCGGTGGCTGTTCATCGCCGCGCGCATGTCGGCGGCCAGACCGCGCAGCTGCTGCTCCCAGCGGAACGGGTCGGGCTCGGGCAGCCGGACGCCGCCCATCACCCGCTCGACGATCAGCTGCAGCAGTTCGCCCTTGTTGCGGACGTGCCAGTAGATCGACGCCGAGCCGGTGCCCAGTTCCTCCCCCACCGCGCGCATCGAGAGGCTGTCGAGGCCGGTGCGGTCCAGCACGCGGATCGCGGCGTCCACGATCGCCTCGCGCGTGAGCGGGACGCGGGGGGCCGCCGACCGGGACCGCGAGCCCGCGCGCCACGGCGGCTCGGGCAGGGGGGTGGCGGCCACATCGAACCCGGCGACCGCCGGCTGCTCGTCTTCGCTGCTCATGTCCATCTCCCCCTCAGCGTAGCAGTCCGGCTCGAACACCCGTCTTGACTGGAACGCTGATCGAGTCGCAGAATGACGTTTGATGGTCGAACAACGATCGAGAGGTTTCGGGATGACCCCCTCCATCGAGGCCCACGGACTCGTGAAGCGCTACGGGAAGACCGCCGCGCTGGACGGCCTCGACCTGCGGGTCGAGCCCGGGCAGATCGTGGCGGTCCTCGGCCCGAACGGCGCGGGCAAGACCACCTTCGTGCGCAGCGTCGCCACCCTGGTCCGTCCGGACGAGGGCGAGCTGCGGGTCTTCGGGCAGGACGTGCGCCGCGACGCCAAGGCCGTCCGCAGCGCGATCGGCCTGGCCGGGCAGTTCGCGGCGGTCGAGGGCGGCATGACCGGGCGCGAGAACCTGGAGATGGTCGCCCGGCTGTACGGGCTGTCGCGCGCCGAGGCGCGCCGCAGCGCCGACCACGTGCTGGAGCGCTTCGACCTGGTCGAGGCCGCGGACAAGCTGGTGCGCACCTACTCCGGCGGCATGCGCCGCAAGCTCGACCTGGGCGCGAGCATGGCGGGGGCGCCCCGGCTCCTGCTGCTGGACGAGCCGACCACCGGCGTCG
>NZ_JBFAOF010000492.1:0-5330 GCF_040675125.1 Spirillospora sp. NPDC049652
AAGCGCGCCCCGCGCCGCCGCCGCACCCGCCGCCCGTCCGGCGACGACAGCCGCAACTCCTGATCCGACCGCGTATCAGCCGTCCCGACCGGTCCGTCCCCGCCAGCCACTGACGGGGACGGGCCGGTCGGTCCGTTCGACCCCTGGAGACTCGCCCCGTGACCAGCCCGCAGCAGCCCGGCCGCACCCCCAGCGACGGCCGCACCGACACCGCGTCCGAGGGGGAGGGGGCCGTCCGCCGGACCGTGCTCCCCGGCGGCCTGCGGGTGATCACCGAGACGCTGCCGACGGTGCGCTCGGCGGCGTTCGGCATCTGGGCCGGGGTCGGCTCCCGCGACGAGGAGGTCGCCGACGCGGGCGCCAGCCACTACCTGGAGCACGTGCTGTTCAAGGGGACGGCGAAGCGGTCGGCGCTGGAGATCTCGGCGGCGGTGGACGCGGTCGGCGGCGACCTGAACGCCTTCACCGCCAAGGAGTACACCTGCTACTACGCGCGGGTGCTGGACAGCGACCTGCCCCTCGCGGTGGACGTGGTGTCCGACATGGTCGCGGCGTCGGTGAACCGGCCCGAGGACGTCGAGGCCGAGCGCGGCGTGATCCTCGAAGAGATCCACATGCGCGACGACGACCCGGGCGACCTGATCCACGACGAGTTCTCGCTGGCGCTGTACGGCGACGTCCCGCTCGGCCGCCCGATCCTCGGCACCGAGGAGTCGATCAACGCGCTGTCGCGGGACCGCATCCACGGCTACTACCGCGACCACTACAAGCCGTCCGACCTGGTGGTGTCGGTCGCGGGCAACATCGACCACGACGAGGTCGTCCGGATGGTGGAGTCCGCGTGGGCGCCGTACCTGTCCGACCTCGGCGCGCCGTCGCCGGCCGCGCCGCGCGTCGGCGGGCCGGACGTGCCGGTCGACCCGTCCGTCCGGGTGCTGGACAAGGACACCGAGCAGGCGCACATCGTGCTCGGCTGCGAGGGCGTCCGCCGCACCGACGAGCGCCGGTTCGCCCTCGGCGTGCTGAACGCGGCGCTCGGCGGCGGAATGTCGTCCCGGCTGTTCCAGGAGATCCGGGAGAAGCGCGGCCTGGCGTACTCGGTGTACAGCTTCACCTCGCAGTACGCCGACAGCGGTATTTTCGGCGTGTACGCGGGCTGCCAGCCCGGCAAGGCCGAGGAGGTCCTGGCGATCTGCCGCGAGGAGATCGCCCGGGTGCTGGACGGCGGGCTCACCGACGAGGAGCTGGAGCGCGGCAAGGGCCAGCTGCGCGGCGGCATGGTGCTCGGCCTGGAGGACACCGGCTCCCGGATGTCCCGGATCGGCAAGAGCGAGCTGGTCTACGAGTCGCTGCTGCCGGTGGACGAGGTGCTGGCCCGCATCGAGGGCGTCACCCTGGACGACGTCCGCGACATCGCCGCCGAGGTGCTCGCCCGGCCCCAGGCGCTGACCGTCATCGGGCCGTTCGAGGACGCCGACTTCACCCTCTGACCGGCCGTTGTCACACGGCGGACGTGCCTCGTTACCCACCGTTCATGATCGGGTAGGGAACGGGCATGAGATTTCTGCTCAGGACCGTGATCTCCGCGGTGGCGCTGTGGGTCGCGACCGCGCTGGTGCACGGGATCGAGGTGACCGCCGGGAACGGCACCAAGCAGGCGCTGACCCTGCTCGGTGTGGCGGTCATCTTCGGCCTGGTCAACGCGTTCATCAAACCGGTCATCCAGGTGCTCGGCTGCGCCTTCTACGTGCTGACCCTCGGCCTGTTCGCGCTGGTCGTGAACGCGCTGCTGCTCATGCTGACCAGCTGGCTCGCCGAGAAGACGCACCTGCCCTTCCATGTCGACGGCTTCTGGTCGGCGTTCTGGGGCGCGATCATCATCGGCGTCGTGAGCTGGCTGCTGAGCCTGTTCGTCGCCAAGCACGAGTGATCGGGCGCGGCCACCGGCCGCGATAGGCTCGGGCGAACGCAGGCGGACCGGGAGGAACATCGTGATCAGGGTTGGAGTGCTCGGCGCGCGCGGCCGGATGGGCGCCGAGGTGTGCCGGGCCGTGCAGGGCGCGGACGACCTGGAGCTGGTCGCGGCGCTGGACCAGGGCGACGCGCTGGACGGGCTGGCCGAGGCGGGCGCCGAGGTCGTCGTCGACTTCACCCACCCCGACGTGGTGATGGGCAACCTGCGCCACCTGGTCGAGCACGGCATCCACGCGGTGGTCGGCACGACCGGCTTCGACGCCGCGCGGCTCGACACCGTCCGGTCCTGGCAGGCGGAGAAGCCCGGCGCCCAGGTCCTGATCGCGCCGAACTTCGGCATCGGCGCGGTGCTGATGATGCACTTCGCGACCAAGGCCGCGCCGTTCTTCGAGTCGGTCGAGATCGTCGAGCTGCACCACCCGAACAAGGCGGACGCGCCGTCCGGCACCGCCCGCCGCACCGCTGAGCTGGTCGCCGCCGCCCGCGCCGAGGCCGGCGCGGCCCCGTCCCCGGACGCCACCAGCCAGGAGATCCCGGGCGCCCGCGGCGCGGACGTCGAGGGCGTCCGGGTGCACGCGGTCCGGCTCGCCGGGCTGATCGCGCACCAGGAGGTGCTGCTCGGCGGCCACGGCGAGACGTTCACCATCCGGCACGACTCGATGAACCGCGAGTCGTTCATGCCGGGCGTCCTGCTGGGCGTCCGCCGGGTCGCCGGCCTGCCGGACCGGCTGACCATCGGCATCGAGTCCCTGCTCGGCCTGTGACGTTCTCCCCGGTCTTCGCCGCCGAACCCTGGGAGTACCTCGGCGCGGACGAGGCGGTCGACGTCGAGCACCCGCTCGTCCAGGCGATCGCCTCCGAACTGCGCACCGGTGACGACCTCACGTACGCGCGGCTGGCCTTCGAGCACGTCCGCGACAACGTGAGCCACCCCGCCGACGTCCCCGACCGCCGCCTCCCCTGGCGCGCCTCGGACGTCCTCGACCAGGGCACGGGCTTCTGCTACGCGCAGGCCCACGCCCTGGCCGCGCTCCTGCGCGCGGGAGGCATCCAGGCGGGTCTGTGCTACCAGCGCCTCCGCGACGGCGACCGGCACTTCCTGCACGGCCTCACGGCCGTCCTCGCCGACGACCGCTGGGTGCGCCTGGACCCGCGCGGCGTGGACCTGTCGTTCTCCGCGTCCGAAGACCGCCTGGCCTACGAGCCCGACCCGTCCGCGGGCGAACTCGACTATCCGACGGTCTACGCGGCACCCCCGCAGACCGTCCTCAAGCCCCTCCAGACCCACACCGACGCCCTCACCATGATCCGCGACGGCCTCCTCCCCACGGATCTTTAGTCCCAGGGCTCCCATTCCTGGCTCCCCATGCGCACCCCGAACGGTTCGGGGAGTTCGACGATCTCCCCGAACTTCCACTTCACCGACTCCTCGTACATACCTGCCGGATTCGGTTCGGTGAAGAGCGTCGTGGCCGCCACCTGGGGATCGCGGTCGACGAGCAGGTAGAAGGGGACGCCCGTGCGGGCGTAGCCGTTCCACTTGCTCGGCCGCCGGCGCCGGGGGCCGGGCTCCCGGTCCTCGGCGACGTTCGAGCGGGAGGTCACCTCGACGGCGAGCGTGAGTTCGTCGGGGAGGATCTTCGTCGACCGCCGGTCCCGCGCCTTGCGGACGTCGGCGTCCGACATGACGCACAGATCCGGGATGTAACCCTCGTGGATCTCGCTGAGGCTGACGTCCTGGGTCTGGACGCACCGCCATCCCTCCATCCGCCCGAGGGCCTTCGCGGCGGCGAACGCGTCCTGGAGGTCCCCGACGATCAGATTGTGCGCGAAGTCCGGACCTGGTGACACGACGATCTCCCCACCGACGATCTCGACACGGGTGCCATCGTGGGGAAGGCCGAGGACGACCCCGAGCTCGTCACGCAGCCAGAGGTCGAACGGGTCGGCGGGCAGGGGGCGATGGACGACGGCCATGACGCTCACTTGAGGTGATTCCTCCCTCACGCAGGGCTCCCGTCATCGTAGAGGCGGCGGTCACCGAGCGTACCCATTTCATCGCTTCGGGTCCGTTGGCCGCGCGGCTGGTCAGTCGGGTGGGATGGCGGGGGGTGGGGTGGTGTCGGGTTCGGGGAGGGCGGGACGGGTGGAGCTTCGGGGGACGCCCGCGGCGGCGTAGGCGGCGGACTCGTCGAGGGTCTCGGCCTCCAGGAGGGTGGTCGCCAGGGCGTCCAGCTTGTCGCGGTTGTCGGAGAGGGTGCGCAGGGCCTCCTGGTAGCACTCGTCGACGATGCGGCGGGCCTCCTCGTCCACGGCGTCCAGGGTGCCCTGGGAGGCGTACTGGTTCATGGGGTCGCCGCCGTCCGGGGGCAGGACCGAGAGGGGGCCGATGCGGCTCGACATGCCCCAGCGGCCGACCATGCCGCGCGCGATCTGCGTGACCTGCTGCAGGTCGCTCTCCGCGCCGGTGGTGATGACGCCGAACACCAGCTCCTCGGCCGCCATGCCGCCGAGGGCGCCGATGATCCGGCCGCGCAGGTACCGCTCGTCGTAGGCGTAGCGGTCGCTCTCCGGGGTGGAGACGGTCACGCCGAGCGCGCGGCCGTGCGGCACGATCGTGATCTTGCGGACGGGGTCGGCGCCCGGGAAGAGCATGCCGAGCAGCGCGTGCCCGGACTCGTGGAAGGACGTGCGGCGGCGCTCCTCCTCGGGCATCACCAGGGAGCGGCGGGTGCCGAGCTGGATCTTCTCCAGCGCGGTGTGGAAGTCGGCGTTGTCGGTGGCGGTGTGGCCGCGCTTGACCGCCATCAGGGCCGCCTCGTTGACCAGGTTCGCCAGCTCCGCGCCGGTCATGCCCGGGGTCATCTTGGCGAGGTCGGTGAGGTCGACGTCGGGCGCGAGCGGGACGTCCCGGACGTGCACCTTGAGGATCGCGACGCGGCCGTCCAGGTCGGGCGGGGACACGGTGATCTGCCGGTCGAAGCGGCCGGGGCGCAGCAGCGCCGAGTCGAGGATGTCGGGGCGGTTGGTCGCGGCGATCACCACCACGCCCTCGGAGCCGGAGAACCCGTCCATCTCGGTGAGGATCTGGTTGAGGGTCTGCTCGCGCTCGTCGTGCCCGCCCATGCTGGCGCTGGAGCTGCGGGTGCGGCCGATCGTGTCGATCTCGTCGATGAAGATGATGGACGGTGCGGTCTTGCGGGCCTCGGTGAACAGCTCGCGGACCCGGGCCGCGCCGACGCCGACGACCATCTCGATGAACTCCGACGCCGCGGCCGAGTAGAACGGCACGTCCGCCTCGCCCGCGACGGCGCGCGCGAGCAGCGTCTTGCCGGTGCCGGGGGAGCCGGTCAGCA
>NZ_JBFAOF010000493.1:0-5327 GCF_040675125.1 Spirillospora sp. NPDC049652
AGGGCCTGTCCCCCGGTGTCACGATGGCGCTGTTCGGCGCGGCGTCGGCGTGCTCGGCGCTCGCCCTCACCCGCCACCTGCGCTGACCGGCGGTGTGCGCCGCGCCGGACGTCCGGTGGTGGACGTCCGGTGATGGACGCGCGCGGTGGACGCCGCACGGGTGAAGCCCCGCGGTGGACGCCGCACGGTGGACGCCGCACGGTGGAAGCCCGCGGTGGACGCCGCATGGTGGGCCGGGCCCCGATTGGTCACGCTCGGGGCCCGGCGAGATCGACCGGGGTGTCCGCCCTGCTCTTCCCCGGCCCGGTTTGCGGGGGGGTGCCTTACGCCTGGAAGGGGAACTTGTCGGCGAAGGCGGGCTTGAGGTCGTCCAGCCAGACCGCGTTCGGGTCGTACTTGGCGTAGAACGGCCGGTTCACCAGGGACGCGTCGCGCGCCTGGATGAAGTGCAGCGCGAACACCTTCTCGCCGAACAGGTCGAGGACGCCGTCCACGCACACCTTGCCCGGCGTCGCGGACATCGACGGGCCGCGCACGGTCCGGGCGAGGCCGGAGACGTGCGAGTAGGCGTCCCGGAAGATCTCGTAGGCGTCGCCCAGCGGCACGGCGAAGTAGTCCTGCGGGCCGGTGTCACGCTCCACGAACATGTAGTAGGGCACCAGGCCCATGCGGGTCTGGGTGCGCCACATGCCCTCCCAGACCTTCGGGTCGTCGTTGATCGTGCGGATCAGCGGGGCCTGCGTCCGGATGACCGCGCCGGTGTCGCGGATCCGGCGGCACGCCTCGGCGACCATGAGCGGCTCCAGCTCGCGCGGGTGCGTGAAGTGCGCCATGAACGCCAGGTTCTTGCCCGCCTGGACGACCTGCTCGAACAGCCGCAGCATCGAGTCGGCGTCCGGGTCGGTGACGAACTTCTGCGGCCAGTAGGCCAGCGACTTGGTGCCGATCCGGATCGACTCCAGCTGCTCCAGGTCGAGCAGCGGCTCCAGGTAGCGGCGCAGCACCGGCTCGCCCATGATCATGGCGTCGCCGCCGGTGAACAGGACGCTGGTGACCTCGGGGTGCGCGAGCAGGTACTGGCGCAGCTGGGCCGGCTCGTCCCCGGCCATCTTCAGGTCCGGCTCGCCGACGAACTGCGCCCAGCGGAAGCAGTACGTGCAGTACGCGTGACAGGTCTGCCCCTGCTTGGGGAAGTACAGGACGGTCTCGTCGTACTTGTGCTGGAGGCCGGGGATCTTGCCGTCCCCGAACGTCGGGATGTTCAGCTCCATCTGGCCCGCCGGATGCGGGTTGAGCTTCATCCGCACCGCGTGCGCGGCGGCCTCGACCTCGGCCTTGGGCGCCTCGCGGCGCAGCAGCCCCGCCAGGTGCGCGACGTCCGCCTCCGGCAGCATGTCCTCCTGCGGGAAGACCAGGCGGTAGATCGGGTCGTCCGGCGCGGCGGACCAGTCGATGAGCTCCTCGATGACGTAGGCATTGGTACGGAACGGCAGGACGGTCGCCACCGCCCGTACCGCGAGCTGCTGGTCCGGCGAGAGTCCGGCACGGGCGGTCAGCTCGTCCAGATGCTTCGCCGTGAAGGCGCGGAACTTGCGACCGGTCGATCGCGTTTCGGGAGCCGCGTCGTTCACCATCGTCACGTGTGGGTACTCCTTGGGGTTCAGCGGGGATGCGGGTACCGCGCCCGGACGGAGCCACGCCCGGAGAGCCGTCCCCGCAGGGGGGGTCAGTTCGTCACGGACAGTCAGCGTTCAGGTCCGGTCCACTCCCATTGAAGCGCCGAAAACGCATACATGCCGAATAGATACCCCCTAATCGGTACAAAGAAGCTGGTCAGCGCGAGCCTCACGAGGTCGGTCACGTCCGGCCCGTCCGACTCGCACCAGGTACAACGACTACGGCGCGTAAAAGTGGCGAGCCGAGCAGTTTGCCTATCCTGGTGTGGAGATACTCGCCGAGGGAACGCTCGATGCGCACGGGGCGTTCGACGCAGTGCGGGCGACTCCGCAGAGCGCCCCCGGAGCGATGGCCGCGACGACGCTGAGGGGGGCCGGTGAAGACGACCGGGCAGGACGCGCGGCCGGAGACGGCGGCCGGGCACGACGCGCGCCCGGAGACCCCGGCCGGGCACGGTGTCCGGCCGGACACTCCGGCCGGCCCCGGCGCTCGGCGGGAGCCGATGACCCCAGGCCGCTCCGGACCCGCACCCGCGCGCCCAGGCACAGGCCCGACGCGAAACGAGGCGGCGCGGTTGGACGGAGACGAGCAGGCACCCGAAGACCTGGACGACGACCGCAGCACGCAGGACGGCTCCCGGGCGGAACGGGCGCGGACGGCGGCACGCGCGGGGACGGCGGCGGCGCGCGCGGGGAAAGCGGCTCCGCACGCGGGGACGGCGGCGGTGCGGCCCGGCGTCGCGCCGCTGTTCGCGGCGGTGCTCGCGGCGGTCGCCGGGATCAGCTACGCCACCTTCATGCTGGAGCACCTGCTGAGCCCGGCCCTCGACGTCGTGAACGGCTACGTCAGCGAACTGTCCGCCCGCGACCAGCCGTTCCACATGGTCTACAGCGGCGGCGACCTGGTCACCGGGGTGCTGTCGATCATCGTCGCGGGCACCGCGCTCACCACGCTGCGCCGCCGGTTCTGGAGCACCCTCGGCTGGAGCTTCCTCGGCCTGTTCGGGCTGTGCGCGATCGGGGACGCCCTGTTCCCGCTGGACTGCGCGCCCAGCCTGGAGACCTGGTGCGCCCTGCGCGAGCGCGCCGACAAGGTCTCGTTCTCGCACTCCTTCCACTCGGTCACCAGCAGCGCCGTCATCGCGTTCGGCGTCGCGGCGCTGCTCACCCTGTCGATCGCGGCCCGCCGGTACGGCTGGTGGCCCGCGCTCGCCCGGTTCGGCTGGCTGCTCGCGGTGACCGAGACGGCGTTCGCGCTCGGCACCGTCGTCGCGATGCTGGTCGGCGAGTGGCTCGGCATCCTGCAGCGCATCCAGATCATGATTCTCTGCCTCGGCCTGCTCACCATCGCGTGGGCGCTCTGGGCCGACTGGCGGGCCGCACGGCGCGTCGCGGCGTACGGCCGTCCCGTCCCGGCGAAGGAGACGACGTCCCTGTGACGAGCGGTGAGCGGACCTCGGCGGAAGACGCCTCGAAGCGGTGGGTCCGGGCGGAACGGGACGCGGCGGCGGAGGGGTCCGGAACGGACGAGCCGGTCGCGGAGGGCGGTCACATCGTCCCGGCCGGGGGTGAACGGGTGCACGTGGTCGAGTCCGGCCCGCCGGACGCGCCGACGCTGCTGCTCAGCACCGGCCTCGGCGGGGCCTGGTTCGACTGGGAGCCGGTCATCGACCTGCTCGGCGACCGGTACCGGGTGCTCGCGTTCGACCGTCCGGGGTTGGGCCTGAGCCCCGCCGCGCGCCGTCCGGCGAGCCTGCGCCGGGACGTGGCCGTCCTCGCCGACCTCGCGCGCACGAGACCCGAGCCGGTCACGGTCGTCGCGCACTCGATGGCCGGGTTCCACGCCGAGGCGCTCGCCCGGCTGTTCCCGGAGCTCGTGCGCGCGCTGGTCCTGGTCGATCCGAGCTGCGAGGAGCGGGTCAACTGCGCCGGGCTGCGGATCAGCGCGGCCGTCTACCCGGTGCTGCGCGCGACCGGCGCGGGCCTGGAGGCGACCCGGCTCTCCCGGGTGATCGGGCCGCTCGGACGGCGCATCGGGCTGAAGCAGGCGACCGGGCGGGGCGAGCCGGTGCCGCCCGAGGTCGTCCGGTCGGTGTACGGGCGCGGCGCGGTGATCGGCACGGTCATCGCGGAGGACGTCGCCTACCGCGAGGCCGCCGCCGACCTGCTGGCCCTGCGCGCGCGCCGGCCGTTCCCGGACGTCCCGCTGGAGGTGCTGACCGCGCTCGCCGACGCGGGCGACGCCGCCGAGTGGACGGGCTGCCACCGCCGGCTCGCCGAGATGTCCCCGCGCGGCCACCAGGTCGACCTCCCGGACTGCCCGCACATGGTGCAGTTCGACCGTCCGGACGCCATCGCGGACGCCATCGACCGCGCCCACGGGGTCACCTCATGACGCCTTCGGACACCGCGCCCCAGGGCGGGCAGGCCGCACGGCCCTCCGCCCGGCGTCTCGGCGCGCGAGGCGGCCGGACCCGGCGGCTGGGTGTGATGTTCGTCGCGGCGCTCGCGGTGGCGGGGCTGAGCGGTTGCGGCGCGATGCAGCGGATCTCCGAGGGCGCGTACCGCAACGCCGTGGCGGACGGCGCGGTCGCGGATCTGCGGGCCAAGGGCGTCCAGCTCCACCGGCGGCCGGTGTGCCAGACGCCGTCCACCGGCACGGTCGCGGAGGTCCGGATCACCTGCACGGCCCGCACGACCGGCGGCGAGCCCGTCGAGATCAGCGGGACGGTCACCTCCGCCGACACCTCCGAACCCCGCGAGCACTACCAGGTGACCGTCGGCGGACGGCTCCTGATCAACCGCGACTGCCTCGGCCCCGGCTGCCGCCGCGCCGCCTGACCGGCCTCCGGCCGACGTCCCGCGAGCGGCTTCACGGCCCGGCGCGGGGCCGGTGTGAAGGACACGCAACGAGACCGCATGATCGACAAAAATCCAGGCCCGCGCAGGCGTGCGGGAGCCGCCGAGCGGTGACGCTACAGCCGTGAAGATCTCGCGGATGAAGGCCCTGGTCATGGGCCGGATGAAAGCCCTCACCAAGGGCCGGGCGAAGATCCTGGCCACGGGCACGCTCGCCGTCGTCGTCGCCGGGGTCGCCGCAGGCATCGCCTACCTGACGCTCTTCCACGCCAAGGAACTGCGCTACAAGACCCAGAACGCGCTGCGCACCGGGGTGGCGCGCAGCGGCGGAGAGGAGCTCGCCCGCCGCGGCGTCACCCTCACCTCGGGCCTGACCTGCGCGGACACGCCTGGCTGGACGAAGCGGAAGATGCGCGTCAACTGCACCTCCAGCACGTCCGACCACCAGCCGGTGCAGGTGATCGGGACGGGCGAGGACGCGACGCAGGAGCAGTACTACACGATCCTGCTGAACGGGCGTCCGCTCGTGGAGAACGCCACCTGCCTCGGCGCCGACTGCCGCAAGAAGAACTGATCCCGTTCCACCCGGCCTTCGCGGGATGACCGCGGCGAGGGCGGGTACCGGACGGGGCGGCGGGGGCTCGGCGATCGCTGGATACCATGCGATGAGCTGCCCCGTCGAGGCGCGGCGCGATCCTCCCCGTCCCTTCTGGAGTGCTGATGACCGGCAAAGGCGAGCAGGCAGGCCTCTCGCCGGTCGGTGGCACCCGCCCGGCGGGCCCGCCGCGCCCG
>NZ_JBFAOF010000494.1:0-5321 GCF_040675125.1 Spirillospora sp. NPDC049652
AGGACCCGAACGAGAACCTCGGGGCCCTGCTCGCAAAGGATGTGGGGACCAAGACCAACGACATCGCGGGTGACGCCACCACCACCGCGACGGTCCTCGCGCAGGCGCTCGTCCGCGAGGGCCTGCGCAACGTCGCGGCCGGCGCGTCCCCGCTGTCGCTGAAGCGCGGCATGGACCTCGCCGCCCAGTACGTGTCCGACCAGCTCCTCAAGACCGCCCGCGAGGTGGAGGAGAAGGGCGAGATCGCGCACGTCGCGACCATCTCCGCCCAGGACGCCAAGATCGGCGAGCTGATCGCCGAGGCGTTCGAGAAGGTCGGCAAGGACGGCGTCATCACCGTCGAGGAGGCCCACACCATGGGCCTCGAGCTGGAGTTCACCGAGGGCCTCCAGTTCGACAAGGGCTACCTGTCCCCGCACATGGTCACCGACCCCGAGCGCATGGAGGCCGTCCTGGAGGACGCCTACGTGCTGATCGTGGACGGCAAGATCGGCAACGTGCAGGAGTTCCTGCCGCTGGCCGAGAAGGTCGCGCAGACCAAGAAGCCGCTGCTGGTCGTGGCCGAGGACGTCGAGGGCGAGGCCCTGGCGCTGCTGGTCGCCAACAAGATCCGCGGTACCTTCCTGTCCGTCGCGGTCAAGGCCCCCGGCTTCGGCGACCGCCGCAAGGCGATGCTCGGCGACATGGCCGTCCTCACCGGCGGCCAGGTCGTGTCCGAGGCGCTCGGCCTGAAGCTCGACGGCATCGGCATCGAGGACCTGGGCCGCGCCCGCCGGATCACGGTGGACAAGGACTCCACCACCATCGTGGACGGCGAGGGCAGCTCCCAGGAGATCTCCGACCGGGTCAACCAGATCAAGGTCGAGATCGAGAACTCCGACTCCGACTGGGACCGCGAGAAGCTCCAGGAGCGCCTGGCCAAGCTGTCCGGCGGCGTGTGCGTGCTGCGCGTCGGCGCCGCGACCGAGGTCGAGCTCAAGGAGAAGAAGCACCGCCTGGAGGACGCCATCTCGGCGACCCGCGCGGCCATCGAGGAGGGCATCGTCTCCGGCGGCGGCTCCGCCCTGGTGCACGTCGCCAAGGAGGGCTTCGAGGCCCTCGGCCTGACCGGCGACGAGGCCACCGGCGCCGAGGCCGTCCGCCGCTCCCTGGTCGAGCCGCTGCGCTGGATCTCGGAGAACGCGGGCCAGGAGGGCTACGTCGTGGTCTCCAAGGTCCAGGAGCTGGAGGCCGGCCACGGCTACAACGCCGCCACCGGCGTCTACGGCGACCTGATCGCCGAGGGCGTCATCGACCCGGTCAAGGTCACCCGCTCCGCCGTCACCAACGCCGCGTCCATCGCCGGCATGCTGCTCACCACCGAGGCTCTCGTCGTCGAGAAGCCCGAGGAGGAGGAGCCCGCCGCCGCCGGTCACGGCCACGGCCACGGCCACGGGCACTGAGTTCATGGAGCCTCCCGTCCGCTGGGCGAGCCGCCAGGCGAGCCCAGCGGACCGGAAGCTCGGGCGAGTGCGGCATCGCTTCGCGATCAACCGGGCGGGGGCTCGCCTTCGGCGTCGTCCCCGCCCGGTTGGTAACGCACTCGCGTGCGCCTAGAGGTCCCCGTTCCCTAACGGGGACCTTTCGCGTTCCCGGGGCGGAGCGACCGCGCCCTCAACGCGGCCGGTTCCGAGGTTCGTCGGCCGAGTCCGGGCCTGCCGTTCGGTCTCGGGACGGACCCGGCGGAGGCGGTCGGGCGGTGTCCGAAGAGGGTGGGCGTGCGGGTGCTCGTGCCTTTTCATGTGCGGCTTCACGTGCGTTTTCCCGTGCGCGCGAAAGAGCTACCGGCCGGGGTCGGGTGACCGCGTTTCGTGGCATTCGGGCGGCTCGTCCGTGCACTGTGACCATTCCGTTGCCGTGGACAGTGGAGACAGGTCCGGGCCCGCTGGGCATCATGCTCTACGTGACCGAGGGATGCTTCGCCGGGACGACGACCGCGCGCGCTACCGAACCCTCGGCGGGTCCGGCTCCGCCCGCCCCCGCCGACGGCGGGCACGAAGGGCGGGCCCTGCGGTCCGTCCCGGTGCGGGTGCCGCGGCCGGCGAGCCCGCCGGACGGGGACATGCGGGAGCTGACCAGCCTCGCCGTGCAGGGGGACCCCGCCGCGATCGAGGTACTGATCGCCGAGGTGCGGCCGATGGTCGTGCGGTACTGCCGCGCCCGGCTCGGCCGGGTGTCGGGGCAGTACCACATCGCCGACGACGTGGCCCAGGAGGTCTGCATCGCGGTGCTGTCGGCGCTGCCGCGCTACCGCGACATGGGCCGCCCGTTCGCCTCGTTCGTCTTCGGCATCGCCGCGCACAAGATCGCCGACGCGCTGCGCAGCGCCGTGCGCGCGGCCGTGCCGACCGAGGACCTGCCGGACGGCCCGGACGAGGGTCCCGGCCCGGAGGAGACAGTCGTCCGGTACATCGAGGCGCAGCGCGCCCGCGACCTGCTCACCCGGCTCCCCGACCACCAGCGCGAGCTGGTGCTGCTGCGGGTGGTCGCCGGACTGTCGGCGGAGGAGACCGGTAATGTGCTCGGCATGTCCGCGGGGGCCGTCCGGGTCGCCCAGCACCGCGCCCTCGCCCGGCTGAGGGCGATGGCACGAGAGGAGTCGATCGCTTGACGGAACGGAGCCGCGGCGCCCCGGATCCGACCGAGTCACCCTCCAAGGACGATGCTCCCAGCTCGGCCGACCTCTCCGCTCTGTACCGCACCGACGCGCTGATCGAGGCTCTTTCGGCGCGCGCGCACCCCGGCTCCCCGCTGCCCCTCGCCCCGGACGTGTCCCCCCGGCCGCGCGGCGCGCGCTCCGCGTCCGACCCCGCGCTGGGCCTGCTCGGAGCACTGATCTCCGATGTGGACGAGGGGCTGCCCGAAGTGCCCCGTGCCCGTCCGCGTCTCCATCGCGTCGCCGACACCGTGTCCCGCCACCGGGCGGACGCCGTGGCCGCCGACGGAGTGACGGCTGAGCGCTCGGAGCCGCCGCTGGCCGCGTCCCTCCCGGACGAGGCTGATCGTCCGTATGCGGCAGATGTGTCAGCCGCCGAAGCCACCGAAGCCGGGTCGCCGGTTGTGCCGAACGCGGCGACCGGTCGCGCCCCCTTGGACGGCACCTCCCGCCAGGACGGGGACGGAGACGTTCCCGAGCAGCAGGGGAGCAGGCCGTCGCGGCGCGGGTCCCGGACCATCGTGGCGCTCGGCGTCGTGGGCGCGGTGCTGGCCACCACAGGTGTCGCAGCCGCGGGCGGCGGGCTGGTCGGGTCGCCGACGGCCGCGTCCGCGGTGCGAACTTCGGGGAAGCCGAGCCCGTCCGGCCAGGGCAAGGCCGGTGGCGGGGACGCGTCGTCCACACGGTCGCAGGTGCCCGCCGCGCGTCCTCCGGCGGCTCCGTCCGGGCGTGGGCAGAAGGAGAAGCCGCGCTCGGGTGCGCCCGGAACGGACGCTTCGGGCAGACACGACTTCGCGGACGAGGAGGCGCGGCTCAGGAAGCGCCTGAACGAGCTGCTGAAGGGCCGTCCGCCGGGGCGTCCGCAGACGCACGTCGATCCGGTCGACGAGACCCGGCGGCGGCTGGCGGAGCTCCGCCGGCGCAATGAGCGTCGCGGCGACCACCGCCGGCACCGCCCGCACCGCCCCTGACGGGAGGCCGCGACCGGCCGCGCCGGGCGGCGCGCGCCGGGACGGGACTCAGGAGTTGCCCTCCTCGCTGTCGATCACGCCGTCCACGTAGCCGCGGGCGTACTCCCAGCTCACGTAGTCGACGGGGTCGGGCGCGAGGGCGGGCTCGTGGACCCGCGGCAGCCCCTCGTCCAGCAGGTGGCGCAGGTTGCCGTGCAGCAGGTCCCAGTCGATGTAGTGGATCTTGCCGCAGTCACCGCAGTCGACGGTGAGGCCGCGCACGCCCAGCGGTTCGAGCAGGGCACGGAAGACCTCGAGGTCGGCGAGGTCGGCGAGCACGTCCTCGCGCTCCGCCACGCTGAGCGGAGCGACGTCCTCCCCGGGGTCGCCGAGCGAGGCGGCCGGATCCTCCGGGTCGCCGGCGAACGGGTCGAGCGGGGCATCGTCGTGCACGACTCCACGCTACTGCGCCACCCCCGCCGAGGTGCACCCCCCGGTCTCCTCTGTGCGCGAACGCTCACCGGGCGTCAGCGACGGGACGGGCGGGAAGGGCCGTCCGGAAAGGGAATGCGCGGGCGTGCCAGGCCGTTGCACACCGTAATCGGGGACGCGGCGGACGTGTCGTGAAAACCACCCTCGGCGTGCCGCGAACGGGCCGGGCGGCGGGGCGGGACGCCCTACCATGGACAGCACACCCGCCGAAACCCCGTGTGACATCGTTGACCTGGTCGGATACCGCGCAAGGAGCCGTGATGAACCCCGCAGAGCCCGCCAAGTTCCTCCCGACGGGGCTGACCTTCGACGACGTCCTGCTGCTGCCGGGGTACTCGGACATGATGCCCGGCGAGGCCGACACCACGACCCGGCTGACCCGCGAGATCTCGCTGCGCATCCCGCTGCTGTCGGCCGCGATGGACACCGTGACCGAGGCGCGCACCGCGGTCGCGATGGCCCGCCAGGGCGGTATCGGCGTGCTGCACCGCAACATGTCGATCGAGGAGCAGGCGACCGAGGCGGACAAGGTCAAGCGGTCCGAGGCGGGCATGATCACCAATCCGGTGACCTGCCTGCCGGACGCCACGCTCGCCGACGTCGAGCAGATGTGCGCGCGCTACCGGATCTCCGGCGTCCCGGTCACCGACGTGCGCGGCGTCCTGGTCGGAATCGTGACGAACCGGGACATGCGCTTCGAGACCGACCTGTCCCGTCCCGTCCGCGAGGTGATGACGGCGATGCCGCTGATCACCGCCCCGGTGGACGTGTCGAAGGACGAGGCGTTCCGGCTGCTCGCCACCAACAAGATCGAGAAGCTGCCGCTGGTGGACGGCCAGAACCGGCTGCGCGGCCTGATCACCGTCAAGGACTTCACCAAGAGCGAGCAGTACCCGGCGTCCAGCAAGGACACCGAGGGCCGGCTGCTGGTCGCGGCCGCCGTCGGCGTCGGCGAGGACGCGGTGCGGCGCGCGGACGCGCTCATCGAGGCCGGCACCGACGTGATCATCGTGGACACGGCGCACGGCCACTCCAAGGGGGTCGCCGACACGATCGCCGCGATCAAGGCCAAGTCCCCGGGCGTGCAGCTCGTCGGCGGCAACATCGCCACCTACGCGGGCGCGAAGGCGCTGGTCGAGGCGGGCGCGGACGCGGTGAAGGTCGGCGTCGGGCCGGGCTCGATC
>NZ_JBFAOF010000495.1:0-5320 GCF_040675125.1 Spirillospora sp. NPDC049652
CGAGCGCGCGCACGCGCTCGACCATGAGCGCCAGCATCAGCCCGGCGCGGTTGCCGAACCGGTGGAACACCGTGCCCTTCGCGACGCCGGCCTCGGTGGCGACCTGCTCCATCGAGATCTCCTGGGGCGGGCGCGCGGCGAGCAGCCGCTCGGTGGCGGCCAGGATCGCGCGCCGGTTGCGGGCCGCGTCGGCACGTTCTGCAGGCATGCGGCGGACATCCTCCCGTAGACAAGTTGACCGACGGTCAAGTACGGTCATGTTGACCGATGGTCCAGTTTATCGGGCGGCCCGGTAGAGGCGTCCGGAGGAGGCGGCATGCGACACGTGCGTTACCACGCCCACGGCGGTCCGGAAGTGCTGGTGGTGGAGGAGGGCGAGGTCCCGGAGCCCGGCCCGGGGGAGGTGCTCGTCCGTCCCGAGGTGATCGGCACGAACTATGTGGACGTCCAGCTCAGGCGGGAGACCGACCCGGGGTCCCTCTGGTACCGGGAGCTGCCGGGAACGCTGACCGGAGACGTCGTCGGGACGGTCGAACGGACCGGAGCGGATGTCGATCCCGGCCTGACCGGAACCCGCGTCGCCGCCGTCGCGACGGACGCCTGGGCCGACCGGGTGGTCGCGGACGCGGCCTGGCTCGTCCCGGTACCGGACGATCTGGACGCCGCGACCGCCAGCCTGCTCCCGCTCGCCGGCGCGGTCGCCTCGGGCTGCCTGCGCGTCGGGCGGATCGCGGCGGGGGAGACGGTGCTGGTCACGGCGGGCGCGGGCACGATCGGACACCTCGCCGTGCAACTCGCCCGGCTGCGCGGGGCCGGGACGGTGATCGCGACGGCCGGGTCGGACGCGAAGCGGAAGCTGCTGGCCGAGCTCGGCGCGGACATCGTGATCGACCATACCGCGCCGGACTGGGACGAGCAGGTCAAGGCCGCCGCGCCCGAGGGCGTCCACCTGGCCTTGGACGCGATCGGCGGGGACACGCTGCACCGCGCGCTCGGCCTGCTCGCACCGTTCGGACGGCTCGTGGTCTACGGCGCGTCCGCCGGGGATATGACCAGCGTGCCCGTGACCAGCGTCTACGCGCTGCGGAGCGTGATCGGCTTCGCCATCCTGGCGTACCGTCTCGCCGACCCTGAGCAGGCCCGCGCCGACCTGGAGGAGCTCGCCGGGCTGCTGCGGTCCGGCAAGCTGCGCGGCGTGATCGGCGAGCGCGTGCCCCTGGACGAACCGGTCCGCGCGCATCGGCTCCTGGAAGAGCGTGCTGTTCTGGGGCGGCTCGTCCTGGAGCCGTGACCCGGCTCAGTCGGCGAGGAGCACGCCTGCCAGCGGGGCGGCGAGCGGCTCTCCGGCCAGGCCGGCGCAGACGGCGGTGACCTGGCGGGCGAACCGCGCGCGTTCGGTTTCGGCCGCCTCGACCGCCGAACGCAGGGCGGCGCGCGGGACGGTCAGCAGGTGCTCGGCGGGGCCGTGGTTGCGTTCGGTCGGGCCGGAGAGCGCGAGGCGGTCGTCGCCCTCCGCCGCGACGAGCAGCCACGGATGTCCGGTCCAGAGCATCGCCGCAGTGGCGGCGCGGTGCTCGGCCGCCTCCCGCCAATCCCCGAGAACACCCAGGTCAGAGCAGCATCCGGGGGAGGCGATGCGGTGGCCGTCCAGGTCGAGCGCGAAGCCGCCGGACAGCGCGGGGATCTCGTCCAGAACGTCCGGACAGCCTCCCTCGCCGTGCTCTCCGCGAAGCCGGGGGAGGACATCTGCGGCATCGAGGTGACACCGGATGTGCGCGGTGAGGGCCTCGCCGTCGAGATCGTCCACGTCCGTGAACTCGGCGATACCGGTTTCCAGAACCATCCGGAGCACGACCGGACCGCCCGCCCCTCCGGAGCGTCCGCCCGATGCCGTACCGCTCATCGACCCTCCCGACTTCCATTAAAACCGCGGAACGCGCCGCGCGTGCCTCCCACGGCGACATGGCGCGTCCGCAGCCGCCGGGCGACCGCCTACCGCGCCGCCACGCCACGTCCCCGCGGAGGCAGCGGCAGCGGCGACTGCGATCGTCTGGCTGCTGCTGCCGCGGTGGTCGTCGGTGTGGGTCTCCGGTGAGCGGCGTCTTGGGAGGGAAGTGGGGGCTCAGCGGCCGTCGGGGGCGAGGATGAGCCGGGCGGCAAGGCCCGTGAAGACCACGCCGCCGAAGACGTTGAGCGCGCGGGCGGCCCGGCGGCTGCGCCGGAGCGCTGCGGCGAGGCGGCCGGAGAGCACCCCGACCGTGCCGTCCACGGCGAGCCCGATCAGCACGAGCGTCACGCCGAGGATCATGAACTGGAGCATCGGGTGCCCGAGGCCCGGGTTCACGAACTGGGGCAGGAACGCGATGTTGAACAGGATGACCTTCGGGTTGAGCAGGTTCGTCACCATGCCCTGCCAGAAGGCCCGCCGGCGACCGGGACCCGCGACCCGGCCCGCGCCCTCGTCGCCCTCCGCGGCCGGCCCCGCGGCGCGCTCGCGGAATGCCTTGATCGCGAGGAAGACCAGGTAGGCCGCGCCCGCCCAGCGCAGCACGTGGTACAGCGTGGGCAGGGCCGCGAACAGCGCCGACAGGCCGAGCATGGCCGCGATCGCGTGGACCAGCGCGCCGGTGGCCACGCCCGCGGCCGCCAGCGCGCCGGTGGCCGGTCCGCCGCGGCCGCCCATGGCGACGATGAACATCATGTCCGGGCCGGGGATGAGGCACAGCGCGAGCGCCGCACCGAGGAAAGCCGCGTACAGGGAAAAATCGACCATCTAAGCACCCTCGTTGAGATACGGCTCCGGATCAACCCCATTTCGGCCACGGTAGAAGGCCGACGGCCTCAGCTGCGAGTGAGCGCGTCGACCAGCAGGGCGAGGCGGGCGTCCGCGTGGTCGGGACGCAGCCGTCTCCCTTTGGTCAGCGTGGCGAGGCCGTGCAGCCAGCTCCAGCCGAGCTCGGCGAACGTCTCCGGATCGCCCTTCCCGGCGAACGGCCTCAACACGGTCTCGAACTCCTGGAACGCGTCGCGGAGGGCCTGCGGCGACTCGCCCGTCCCGAACGTGACGTCGATCGGCTGGACGAACATCGCGTCGTAGGCGGCCGGATGGGCTGCGGCGAAGTCCAGGTACGCGCGCGCGACGGCGTGCAGCGCGGCGATCTCGTCCGCCGCCTTCTCGCGCGCGGCGCGCAGCTCGGCGGCCAGGTCGGTGATGCCCTCGACCGCCACGGCAGCGACGATCGCGGCCTTCCCCTTGAAGTGGCTGTACAGGACGGGTTGGCTGTACTGGACGAGTTCGGACAGACGGCGGGTGGTGACGGCGTCCCACCCCTCGGCCTCGGCGAGTTCCCGCGCCGTCCGGACGATCAGTCGGCGGCGGTCGGCTCGCTCGCGTTCGCGGCGCTCTTGTACGGACATGACCCGACCCTAGCACTGCTAGACATTGGAGCGCCGCTAGTGCTAGCGTCGCTCTTGTTCCTAGCAACGCTAGATCTCGTCCAGGAGTCGTCATGAACGCCACCGTCGCCGCCGCTTCCTCCGCCAAGTCCCCCGCCAAGCCCTCCGCTCAGGCCGGCGCGCCCGCCTCGGGACGCGTGATCGCCCGCACGGCCACCGCCATCGCGATCATCACCGCCCTGCTGGTCACCTACTTCGGGCTCAACTTCCTGCTCAACCCGCACGCCGCGGACGGGTTCGGCATCAAGCCCTGGCCGACGGGCGAGGCCACCGGCTACTTCGACGTCAAGGGCGTCCGCGACCTCGCCCTCGGAGGCGGGGTCTTCGCCCTCCTAGCTCTCCGCCAGCACCGCGCCCTGGCCTGGATGATGCTGTTCGACCTGCTCGTCCCGCTCGGCGACATGTTCGCCGTCATGACCCACGGCGGCACGGTCGGCTACGCCCTCGCGGTCCACGGCTCCGCCGCCGCCCTCATGGCCGTCGGCGTCGTCTGCCAGTTCATCCGCAGCTCAAGCACCACCACCCCCACCGCCTGACCCTCGAGCCACCACCCGCTCTCCCGGCCCCCGCCCGCACCTCCGCCCCGCCCACCTCATGCGGGGCGCATTGCGTTCCCCCACCGCGCCACCACCCAGACGGTTTCCCGACTCACGCGCATCTGAGCACCACCCACCACGCGTCCTGCCGCATTGCCGGCTTGTGCCGCAGGTAGCGCCCTCTGAGACCAGGGGGTGCGCGTGCGGGACGAAAGGAGGTGGGCTTGGTGGTGGGGGTGACCTGGACGGATGGCACTCTGGTCGGGAGAGGAAGAGGTACGAGTGAGTGATCTTCAGACGCGTCCCGAGGCCGTGGCGTGCGGGGGACGGGACGATGTGGCGGGACGGCCGGTGCGGGAGTTGCTGAAGCCCCGGATCATGTCGCTCGGCGCGGGCACCGAGGTGCGCCGGCTGCTGCCCACGCTCGGACGGCGGATGGTCGGCGCGTGGTGCTTCGTGGACAACTACGGGCCGGACGACATCGCGCGGGAGCCGGGCATGCAGGTGCCGCCCCACCCGCACATGGGGCTGCAGACCGTGAGCTGGCTGCACGCCGGCGAGGTGCTGCACCGCGACAGCCTGGGCAGTCTCCAGACCGTCCGGCCGCGCCAGCTCGGGTTGATGACGTCGGGACGCGCCATCTCCCATTCGGAGGAGTCGCCGCGCGAGCACGGCCGCCTGCTGCACGGCGCGCAGCTGTGGGTGGCGCTGCCGGACGAGGTGCGCCACACGGATCCGAGCTGGGAGTTCCATGCGGACCTTCCGGTGGTGACCGGCCCCGGTTTCCAGGGGACGGTGCTGCTGGGTGAGCTGGACGGCGCCGCCTCGCCCGGTCGCGCGTTCACCCCCATCGTCGGCGCGGACATCGAGGTGGCGGACGGCGCCGACGTGCGCCTCCCGCTGGAGCCCGACTTCGAGTACGCCGTCCTGACCATGCGGGGACGCACGGTCGTGGACGACGTGCCGCTGGACCCGGGCTCGATGCTCTACCTCGGTTGCGGTCGCCGTGAGCTGCCCGTGCGCGCCGACGGCGGCGGCTCGCTGATGCTGCTCGGCGGCGAACCGTTCGAGGAGCGCCTCGTGATGTGGTGGAACTTCGTCGGCCGGACCGGCGAGGAGATCAACCGGGCACGCGCCGACTGGATGGACGGCGACCGCTTCGGCACCATCCACGGTTACGCGGGCGACCGCACTCCCGCGCCGGCGCTGCCCGACCTGCCCCTCAAGCCGCGGGGCCGCGTCCGCTGACCTCCCTGACCGAACCGGCCGTCGCCGCTCGCCCGGAAGCACGTTGGATGGGCCGGCGCGGCGGCCGACCGCGCGCCGCG
>NZ_JBFAOF010000496.1:0-5317 GCF_040675125.1 Spirillospora sp. NPDC049652
GGCCGCAGGGCCACGTCGTCGCGGACGGCCCCCACCGCCAGTGCCGGCACGAACGTCACCCCGAACCCGGCGGCGACGAGGCCGAGCTTGGACGTCCACTCGGCCACCCGCAGCGGCGTCCGCGGGACGAACCCGGCCGGCGCGCAGCGGGCGTGCAGGGCTGCGACGGCGGCCTCGTCGTCCGCGACGATCCACGACTCCTCCGCCAGACCGGCCAGCGGGACGGTCCGGCGGCGCGCCAGCCGATGCCCCCGGGGCAGCGCGACCAGCAGCGGGTCGTCACCGAGGGCGACCGGGTCGGCGGACGCGATCTGGGCCACCTTGTGCGTGCTGACCACGGCGAGGTCCAGTTCCCCGGCGTCCAGCGCGGGAAGCAGCCGCTCGGTCAGCCCTTCGCGCAGCCTGATCTCCACCCCCGGATGCCGCTCGCCGAACCGGGTGAGCGCACGCGGGACGAGCACGGCGTTCGCGGTGGAGAACGCGCCGAGCCGCAGCGTCCCCGCGTCCACCTGACGCAGGCTGTCCAGGGCGCGGGCGGTGTCGGCGTACCGCTCCAGCAGGGCACGGGCGTGCGGCAGCAGGCACTCCCCCGCCGGGGTGGGCCGGACGCCCCGCGCGCCGCGCGCGAAGAGCTCGACCCCGCACGCCTCCTCCAGCGCCCTGACCTGCCGGGACACCGCCGACTGGGTGTATCCGAGCGCGGCCGCCGCGGCGGTGAACGAGCCCACGTCCGCCACGGACGCGAACGTTCGCAGCAGCACGGGGTCGAGGGCTTCGGGACGCACCGGCGCAGGATACGGCCACAAACCCCACCACGAGTGTGTGAATTACCGGGCGACTTGGTACCCTCAGGCGTCACTTTCCGTGATAACAGCAGCTCGTGTTAGGTACGCCCGTGTCCGAGTCCCGACCGTTCGCCAGCCTCACCACCGACTTCGGCGCCGCCTACAGCGGCACCTGTGCGGGGGTCGTGTACGCGATCGCGCCCGCCGCCAACGTGCTCGTCCTGAGCGACGAGGTCACGCCGTACCGGATCGTCGAGGGCGCGATGCTGCTCCGCCAGGCGCTGCCCTACCTGCCGGTCGGCGTGCACGTCGGGATCATCGACCCGGGCGTCGGCACCCCGCGCCGTCCCGTGGCGGTCGCGACCGGACGCGGCGACGTGCTCGTGGGCCCCGACAACGGCCTGCTGGTCCCCGCCGCCGAGGCGCTCGGCGGCGTGACCGCCGCCCACTACCTGGAGAACCCCGCCTACCGGCAGCCGTCGGTGTCCACCACCTTCCACGGCCGGGACATCTTCGCCCCCGCCGCGGGCCACCTGCTCGCGGGCGTCCCCATCGCCGACCTCGGCCCCGCCGCGGACGCCCTGCTCCCCCTCGACCTGCCCGCCCCGGTCGTCGCGGACGGCTCTCTCACCGCGTCCGTCCTCTACACCGACCAGTTCGGCAGCCTCGTCCTCGGCGCCGAGCCCGCCGAGCTGGCCGCCGCGTTCGGCGACCTCCCGTTCGGCTCCGGCCTGGAGCTGCGCTGGGACGGCGGCGACGCGCGGGTCCCGTTCGAGGAGACTTTCGGCAAGGTCGCCGTGGGCGACCCGCTGGTATGGGTCGACTCGTCCGGACGGCTTGGGCTCGCCGTCAACCAGGGCTCGGCCGCCGAGCGCTTCGGCCTCGCGGACGGCATGGCCGTCACGATCACCCGGACGCCGTGACCCGGCACTCCTGACCACGCATCCGCCGGGCCGGCCCGCCCGGCGCGCACCGTCCGGCGCCGCGGCTCCCGCCCGCACCGCGGCTCTCTCCCCACCTTCACCTCAAGCCCGCCGCTCCCGTCATCGCCGCAACCGATCCCGTCGCATCGCTGGAGGCACGTCTTGGCCCGTCGACCCCTGCTGACCGCCCTCGCCGGCCTGGCCGCCCTCGCCGTCGCCACGACGGCGTGCGCGCCCCAGAAGGAGGAGAGCACCTCCGCCGGCAAGTCCCCGGCGTCCGCCGCGTCCTGCGCCAAGGACAAGCTGAAGCTGACCAAGCCCGGGCAGCTCACGGTCGCGACCGACAAGCCCGCCTTCGAGCCGTGGTTCAAGAACGACGACCCGGCCAACGGACAGGGCTACGAGAGCGCGGTCGCCTACGCGGTCGCCCAGAAGCTCGGCTTCGCCAAGAGCGAGGTCAAGTGGGTGACCGAGTCGTTCGACTCGTCCTACGCGCCGGGCCCGAAGAAGTTCGACTTCGACATCAACCAGATCTCGGTGACCCCGGCCCGGGAGAAGGCCGTCACGTTCTCCACCGGGTACTACGACGTCCAGCAGGGCGTGGTGACCATGAAGAACGGCAAGTACGCCGGCATCACCTCGGTGGGCGAGCTCAAGGACGCGAAGATCGCCGTGCAGGTGGGCACCACCGCGCTCGCGGCCGTCCGCGACCAGGTCAAGCCGAGCAGCCAGCCCAAGGTCTTCAACGACCAGATCGACGCGGTCAACGCCCTGAAGAACAAGCAGGTCGACGCGATCGTCCTGGACCTGCCGACCGCGTTCTACGTCACGGCCGCCCAGGTCGAGGGCTCCAAGATCGTCGGGCAGCTGCCGCAGAGCGCCGGCAACAACGAGCACTTCGGCCTGCTGCTCGAACAGGGCAACTCCCTGGTCGGCTGCCTGGACCGGGCGCTCGGCGAGCTGAAGTCCTCCGGGGAGCTGACCAAACTCCAGCAGCAGTGGCTGACCGCCGCCGCGGGCGCGCCCGTCCTGAAGTGAGGATGACCCGGTGACCGCCACCCCCGACACCTGGGTGAAGAGCGAGCGGCAGCTCGCCCGCGAACGGGCGCGCCGCCGCGCCGGGATCCGCAACGGCTCGATCGCCGCCGCGTCCACGATCGTCTTCCTGGCGGTCGTGGCCGGCGGCGTGCTGGCCTCCCCCGGCTGGCCGAGCGTCCAGGCCAAGTTCTTCGACTGGAACGAGCTCAAGGGCGCGTTCCCGGACGTGCTCAGCGGCTTCTGGATGAACGTCCGGATCTTCCTGATCGCCGAGCCGGTGATCCTCGTCCTCGGCCTGCTGGTCGCGCTCGCGCGCGGGCTGCGCAACCCGCTGTTCTTCCCGCTCCGGGCGCTCGCGGTGCTGTACACCGACGTGTTTCGGGGCATCCCGACGATCCTGCTCGTGTTCATGATCGGCTTCGGCCTGCCCGCGCTGCGGCTGCAGGGCCTGCCCACCGACGCGGCCGTGCTCGGCGGCGGGGCGCTCGTGCTGTCCTACGGCGCGTACGTCGCCGAGGTGTTCCGGGCGGGCATCGAGTCGATCCACCCGAGCCAGCGGTCCGCGGCCCGGTCGCTCGGGCTGTCGCAGGCGCAGGCGCTGCGGTTCGTGGTGCTCCCGCAGGCCGTGCGGCGGGTCGTCCCGCCCCTGCTGAACGACTTCGCGTCGCTGCAGAAGGACACCGCGCTCGTCGGGACGCTCGGCGTGGTCGAGGCGCTGCGGCAGGCGCAGATCCACTCGGCCGACGACTTCAACTACACCCCCTACCTCGCCGCCGCGGTGCTGTTCATCGCGCTGACGGTGCCGATGGCCCGGTTCACCGACCATCTCGCGGCCCGCGCCGAGCGCCGCCGCGCCCCCGGAGGCAAGCGATGAGCGGTCCGCTGCTGGAGGTCGAGGGCCTCTGGAAGACCTACCACGCGCACCCGGTGCTGCGCGGCGTCGACCTGAAGGTGGACGCGCACGAGGTCGTCTGCCTGATCGGCGCGTCCGGGTCCGGCAAGTCCACGCTGCTGCGCTGCGTGAACCTGCTGGAGGAGGTGGACGACGGCGCGATCATGCTCGACGGGGACGAGATCACCGCGCCCGGCGCCGACCCGGACGAGGTGCGCAAGCGGATCGGCATGGTCTTCCAGTCGTACAACCTGTTCCCGCACATGTCGGTGCTGGACAACATCACCCTCGCGCCCGTCCGGGTGCACAAGCGCGACCGGAGCGAGGCGCGGGAGCGGGCGCGCGAGCTGCTCGACCGGTTCGGCCTGGCCGACAAGGCCGGCGAGTACCCCGACCGGCTGTCCGGCGGGCAGCAGCAGCGGGTCGCGATCATCCGCGCGATGGCCTGCGACCCGAGCCTGCTGCTCCTGGACGAGGTGACCTCCGCGCTCGACCCCGAGCTGGTCACCGAGGTCATGGGCATCATCCGGGAGCTGAAGGACCAGGGCATGACGATGGTCCTCGCGACCCACGAGATGGGGTTCGCCCGGGACATCGCCGACACCGTCTGCTTCCTCAGCGACGGCGTCCTGCTGGAGCGCGGCCCGGCCGAGCAGATCTTCAGCGAGCCGCGCGAGCCGCGCACCCGCGAGTTCCTGCGGCGCGTCCTCGCCTCCCGCCGCCTCTGATCCGCACCGCCACGAACTGGGATGATCGGCCTATGGATCTCGATGTCGTCGCCTGGGTCCACGTCGCGGACGGACGGCTGCTGACCGTCCGTTCGCGCGGCCGGGACCTGCTGTACCTTCCGGGCGGCAAGCGCGAGCCCGGCGAGGACGACTGGTCGGCGGTCGCCCGCGAGGTGCGCGAGGAACTCGGGCTGACGCTGGACCGGGCGTCTTTCGCCGAGCTCGGCGTCCTGCGGGCTCCGGCGTACGACCAGCCGCGCCACTCCCACGTCCGGATGGCGTGCTTCACCGCCGGGCACCACGGTGAGATCACCCTGGCGGGCGAGGTGGATGAGTTCCGCTACATCGGCCGTGAGGACCGTGCCCTGCTGGCCCCGGCGTCCGCCGCCGCGTTCGACCTCGCCGCCGAGCGCGGACTACTTTGATCGCTCAGTTCAACACGCGGCAATATTGATTGACCGGCACCCGTCTCGCGCCCCACACTGACCCCGTCGGCAACTTCAGGTGACAGGGCGGGCCGACATCAGATTCGGCCAACGGGGGTTCCCATGCACGACCACATCACCTACGCCGCCGGACGCCTCGGCACGGCCGGGTCCCTGCCGGACCTGCTCGCCGCCGCCTTCGACGGCCTGGAGCTCGTCGAACGCGCCGCGACCGTGCTCGCCGACCCGTCCCGGGGGCCCGTCCGGCCCGGCCTGGACGCCGCCCTCTCCGAGGCCAGCCAGGCCTGCTGGGCCCTCGCCACCGCGCCGACCGTCCAGTCGGCCGAGACCGGCCCGCCGGCCCGCGGCATCGGCATCCGCGAGACCGTCGACACCCTCAGCCGGTTCTGCCTCCAGCTCACCGAGGCCCTGGTCGCCGCCACGGCCCACACCCTGGACCCGGCCGACCGCATCGCCTGCCTCCGCGCCGCCCGGCACATCGCCCGGGCCCACGTCGTCCTCGCCT
>NZ_JBFAOF010000497.1:0-5315 GCF_040675125.1 Spirillospora sp. NPDC049652
CCGAGCGCGTCCAGGTGCTGGACGTCCTGGAGGCCAAGGGCAGCCCGGCGGCCAGCCGCTCGCGGTCGGCGGCGGTCCAGGCGCCGTCCGACGGCATCGGGACGATCAGGCCGATCGTGCCGTCCACCTGGCCGAGCAGTTCCTCGGTGGCCTCGCGGGCCGTGTCCGCGAGCCGCTCCGCCGGGACGACCCGGACGACCGGGTCGAGGCCCGACTCCCGGACCGCGCGGGCCGGACGGGCCTCGGGCAGGGCCTCGGCCAGCACCCGCGCCGACACGGCCGCGATCTCGACCGAGTTGCGGTAGTTCGTGGTGAGCTCGTACTCGTGCCGGACGGACCGGGCCGACCCGCGCGCGGGCTGGCGGCGGCCGCGCCGGTTGCGCGCCGGCTTCTCGCCGCCGAGGGCCGCGTCCATCGCGGCGCGGGCGGCCCCGAGGTCCTCCCAGGCGCTCTGCGCCGGGTCCTCGACGATCGTCCAGCTGGCCTGGCGACCGCGGCGGCCGAGCATGCGCCACTGCATGGGCGACAGGTCCTGCGCCTCGTCCACGACGATGTGCGCGTACTCGGGGCGCTCCTCGTAGACGCCGTCGTCCACCCGGCGGGCGCGCTCCATCCGCTCGATCGAGGTGGTCAGCTCGTCCATGCCGGGCTCCCAGTCCTCGTCCGGGACGGCCTCGCCGGTCAGGACGTTCACGCCGTCCACGACGAACGGGTCGTCCGCGGCGGGGGCGCGGCGGTGGCGCGGCGGACGCGGCGGGCTGCCGAGCTGCGCGTCGAGCTCGTCCAGCAGCGCGATGTCCTGGTAGGTGCGGACATCGGAGGCCCAGGAGGCGGCGAGCGCGTCCAGGACGTTCCGGTCGAGGTCGCGGGCGGCGGCGCGGCGCAGGCGGGCCGGGTCGGACAGGGCGGACAACACGTCCAGGGGTGTGCGGATCGGCCACCACGCCTGGAGGAAGTCGGTGAACGCGCGCTGCTCGCGGACCCGGGCGTCGAACTCCTCGCGGCTGCCCCGGCGCGGCGCGGGACGGCCGCCCGCGTCCAGCTCGCCGAGCCCGTCGGCGGCGAGGATCGAGTTCCACAGGGCCAGCTCGCCCTGCCCGGCGGCCTCGGCGTCCTCCTCCACGGCCTGCGGGCCGCCGAGGTGGCCGAACGCGTCCCACAGGGCGTCCAGCAGGGCGTCGGCGGCGCGGCCGCGCGCGGTGTTGACCGAGCCGCGGGCGCGGCGGTGCACCTCGGCGCGGATGCGGTCCAGGCGGCCGCGGTCCAGCCGGATCACGACCCCGCGGTAGACCACGCGCAGCTCGTTCGGGGCGTCCGGGGCGTGGTCGGTCACGGCGCGGCGCAGGACGGCGACCATCGCCTCCGAGCCCTTGGCCCGGGCCAGCTCGGGGGTGTCGTGCGCGGACGCGGTCACGCCCGGCACCAGGTCGCCGAGCGAGCGCAGCGTCGCCGAGCCTTCGCCCAGGGACGGCAGCACGCGCTCGATGTAGGACGTAAAGCGCGGGTTCGGCCCGACGACCAGCACGCCGCGCGAACCGAACCGGCGGCGGTGCCTGAAGAGCAGGTACGCGACGCGGTGCAGCGCGACGGCCGTCTTGCCGGTGCCGGGGGCCCCGCGCACGAGGACGGTCCCGTCGGCGGGGGCGCGGATGACCTCGTCCTGCTCGCGCTGGATCGTGGCGACGATGTCGCGCATCGTCCCTTCGCGCGTGCGCGCGAGGGACGCCAGGAACGCGCCGTCGCCGACCACCGCCAGCCCTTCGGCGGCGTCCGGGTCGAGCAGGTCGTCCTCGATGTCGACGACCTTGTGGCCGCGCGAGTGCAGCACCCGGCGGCGGATCACGCCGCGCGGCTCCTCGGGGGTCGCCCGGTAGAAGTCCTCGGCGGCGGGCGCGCGCCAGTCGATCACCAGGGAGTCGTGCTCGCGCGTGCGGACGCCGATGCGGCCCACGTAGCGGACCTCCCGGCCGTCCACGATCCGCCCGGACGGCTGCGCGTCGTCGGCGTACTCGCGCGGGGCCAGGTCGAGGCGGCCGAACACCAGGCCGTCGTCGGCGATGTCCAGGGCGTGCGCGCGCTGCGCCGCCTGGTGGACCATCGCGTCGCGGTCGACCAGCGAGCCCTTGGTGCCCGCGAGGGACTGCCGGAAGCCCTCGCGGAGCATGGCCCGGGCGTCCTCGCGCATCTCGCCCAGCCGGTCGTACGCCCGGTCCACGAAGCGCTGCTCGGCGGCGATCTCGCGGTCCTTCAACGGGGCCGTCCCGTCCGCGCCGGCGGCGGTGCCCCCGTCCGCCGCGCTGCCGGGCGGACGGTCGGTGACCTCGGACGACATGGCTGCTGCTCCTCGCGGCTACGGGCGGCGTCCCGGGACGGCTCCGGGGATGCGAAACAGACAGCCTACGCGGTCCAAGGTCCACTCAGCGTGACGCCGTGACCCGTCCCACAAGGCGCGCGGTCAGACCGGGCGCCCAGCGCCGCGCGCGGGCCACCGCCCTGGTCAGCGGGTCGGGCAGCACGTACAGGTCGTGGTCCGGACGGGCGAGCGAGCGGTCCACGGCGTCCAGGACGACGCCCGGTGGAATGCCGTGCATGCGGCCGGTAGCGGCCGGGTCGGCGGCCGCGGCCTCCCGGAAGCCGGGCGTATCGACCTGGCGCGGGCAGACGCACCGGATCCGGACGCCGCTCCCGGCGTGCTCGGCGGCGACCGCCTCGGCGTAGGCGTTCACCGCGGCCTTCGCCGCCGCGTACGCCGAGGTCTTCGCCACGGGCAGCAGCGACGCGAGCGAGGAGAAGAGGATCAGCTCGCCGCCGCCGCGCTCCAGCATCCCCGGCAGCGTGGCCCGGACGATGTGGACCGTCCCGAGGAAGTCCGTCCGCAGGACGCGCTCGACGTCGGCGAGCGGCTGTTCCAGCGCCGGGACCATCGGCCCGACGGCCGCCGCGTGCACCACCCGGTGCACCGGGCCGGCCTCGGCGACCAGGGCGGCCACGGCCTCGGCGTCGGCGACGTCGCAGACCCGGACGTGGGTGTTGGGGGAGCGGTGGGCGGTCGCGTCCAGGCCGTCGGCGTCCAGGTCGGCCGCGACGACCTCCCAGCCCGCGGCGGCGAGGCGGCGGGCGGCGAGCGCGCCGAGCCCGCTCGCGGCGCCGGTGACCAGGGCGGTCCTGGCGGTCATGGGCGCACCTCCACGGCGTCCTGGAAGATCATGCGCACGTGGTCCACGGTTGCGGCGGACAGCGCGCGGGCCCGGTCGAGGCCGAGCGCGCGCAGTTCGTGGGCCACGGGGTGGTCGCCCAGTTCGAGGGACGCGCCGCCCGGCCGCATCCGGACGCCGGTGGGCGAGACGGACCAGGGAGTGCGGCGGGTCGTGCCGTCCATGCGCGTGTAGGCGTCCACGCTGGCCGCGGTCTTGCCGGCGGGCACCGGGACGCCGGGCCGGACGTGCATCTCCAGGACGGTCCGGCCGTCCACGCGCACGAGGCAGCGCTTGATGCGGGAGGCGAGGTCCATGCGGATGTCGGCCATCTCCTTGGGGAAGCCCCAGATCGTCCGGCCCGCCTCCAGGGTGAACGCCTGGTTCACCGGCAGCCAGTGGACGAACGCGCCGATCCGCCGCCGCTCGCCCGGCGCCGTCCCCTTCACCAGGAACGTGACCGCGAACTCGTGGTACGGCCCGAGGTCGCCGTCGGCGTACCGGACGAACGCCAGCGAGCAGATCGCCCGGCCGGGCAGCGGGGCGGCCACCTCCAGCCCGGAGTAGGCGATCACGGCCTGCGCGGCGTCGGCCGGGACCGGGAACATGGCGGAGGCGACGGCGGCGTCCCGGATCTCGACCGGGATCGCGACCCGCTCGCCCTGGATCACGTGCGCCGGTGCGGTGGGCGCGGTGGCGTCAGGAGACACGCCACAAGTAGAACAGGTTCTTATTTCTCGCTCAAGAGCGGCTCGCCCACACCTGGGCCCGGAGCCGCTCGGGAGCCCGTCCGCGCGCCGGCCGGGGAGCCGGGGCCGTCAGGCCTCGATCGCGGCCCGGAAGCGCTCCAGGGTCGCGCGCATCCCGCGCCGGTTCAGCTCCGCGCGGTCCTCGGCGCGGACGCCGGTGAAGACGCGCCCGAGCAGCGCCGCCACCCGGGCCGAGCGGGAGTCGCGGCGCAGGTCCTCCCAGTACTCGGCGAGGCGGCTGGCCGCGGCTTCGCCGTCCTGGCCGCCCGCGGCTTCGCCGTCCTGGCCGCCCGCGGCTTCGCCGTCCTCGACGTCCTGGCCGCGCGCGTCCTCGATGCCCTCGATCCGGTAGCCCCAGAGCGCCACCGGCATGCCGAACGTGGACACCCGGAACGCGAACGCCCGTCCCGGGACCGCCGCCGTGACCTCGCACGTGGTGAACCAGACCCGCCAGCCGAGCCGGTTGAACCCGACGAACCGGGTCCCCTCCGCGACCTCCCCGCCGTCCCGGATCCACACCCGGAACAGCTCCGGGCTCCACTCCGGCATCCGGCGGAGGTCGGAGACCGCCGCGTACACCTCGGCCGGGGACGCCGCGACCCGCACCGACTCCTCGACCGTCCACTCCCGTTCCATGGACGCCTATTAGAGCAGGCGGCACAGCCTGTCAGAGCAGGCGGCCGGGCCCGTCAGAGCAGGTGGGCGTAGGCCTTGCGCCACTCGCCGAACCACTCCGCGAACCACGGCGAACGCTCGGCCAGCGGCAGGATGTAGGTGACCGTCTCGGCGTAGTAGCGGCGCTGGAAGTCCGGCGGCATCTTCTCCAGCGACTGCACGTTGCTCACCCGGTCGGCCAGCTTCACCAGCACCGCCGGATCCGGCGCGTCGCGGAGTCTGCGCAGGTAGGCGGCCTTGGCGGCGCGCTTGTCCTTGCGTCCGGAACCGCCGGCCGGCGGCTTGGTCACCCAGTCGACCAGCTCGGCCACCTCGTCCCCGAACCCGGCCTCGACGTCGGCGACCGTGGCGGGGGTGTCCTCGACGACGTCATGCAGCAGGACCGCCGCGAGAGTGGCAGGATCGGAGACCCCGGCCCCCCGCACGAGGACCTCCAGCGCCTCCAGCAGATGCTCGGCGTAGGGTGCCCCGGTGGGGCGGGTCTGGTCGCCGTGCCAGCGCAGCGCGGCCTCCGCGGCGCGCGTGAGGACGGGCAGCGCCGGATGGTCCGCGAGGTCCGCCCGGGCGGCGTCCCAGGTCGGCCAGCTGGTGAAGGTCCGCACGTCGGGTCCTTTCCCACCGGGCGCGGCGGGCGCCGCGCGGATCGCGCGGCGCGGCCGCCCGCCGCAGTGGCTGGTGGTGGCGTGGTGGTCGTGCC
>NZ_JBFAOF010000498.1:0-5312 GCF_040675125.1 Spirillospora sp. NPDC049652
CTGCGGGTCGTCGGCCGGCTCTCCTTCATGCTCTCGGGCGCCCAGCTCGGCATCACCATGACCACCCTGGTGGTCGGGTTCATCGCCAAGCCCGCGCTCGCCGGCCTCATCGAGCCGCTGCTCGAACTGACCGGCGTCCCGTCCGGGGCGGTGGACGCGATCGCCCTCGCCGCCGGATTCGTGCTGGCCACGCTCATCCAGATGCTGCTGGGCGAGCTGTTCCCCAAGAACCTCGCGCTCGCGCGGGCCGAGGGCCTCGCCCGCGCGCTCGCCGCGTCCACGCTGGTCTACCTCACCGTCGCCGGGCCGCTGATCCGGCTGTTCGACCGGGCCGCCGAGAGGCTGCTGCGCGCCGTCGGCGTCGAGCCGGTCGAGGAGCTGCACAGCGGCGCCACCCTGGAGGAGCTGGGCGAGATCATCGACCGCTCCGCCGGTGCCGGGCACCTGCCCGCCGACCTGTCCAGGCTGCTGGACCGGGCGCTGTCGTTCGGCGACCGGACGGCCGACGAGGTCATGGTGCCGCGCCCGCAGGTGCGGTCCCTGTCCTCGGACGCCACGGTCGCCGAGCTGGTCGCCCTGATCCGCGAGAACGGCAACTCCAACTACCCCGTCTACGGGCAGGACATGGACGACGTCATCGGCGTCGTCGGCGCGCGCGAGGCCGCGGCGGACGGGCTCGCGCCGTCCACGCCGGTCTCGGTGATCGCCCGGCCCGCCCTGATGGTCCCCGGCAGCCAGCCGCTGTACGGGGTCATCGACCGGATGCGCGAGGCGGGCGAGGAGTTCGCCTGCGTCGTGGACGAGTACGGCGGCCTCGCCGGCATCCTCACCTTCGAGGACGTCGCCGAGGAGCTGGTCGGCGAGATCACCGACGAGAACGATGCCCGCGACCAGGCCCCGGTCGGCTCCGCCGACGGCTCCTGGCTGCTGGACGCCGGGCTGCGCGTGGACGAGATCGAGCTGACCACCGGGCTCGCCCTGCCCGAGGGCGACTCCTACGACACGGTCGGCGGGCTCGTCATGGCGGAGCTGCGCCGCCTGCCCCGGCCCGGCGACCGGCTGGTCGTCCCGCTGGGCGAGGACCCGGCCGAACCGGACGGGCACGCCGAGATCGAGGTCGTCTCCGTCGCCCGCCGGGTGGCGCGGGAGGTCCGCGTCCGCGCCCTCGCGGCGGCGGACGCGCCGACGGCCCGGGGCGGCGAGGGCCCGGCCGGCCCTGTGCTCGTCCCGGCGCAGGGCGGCCCCGGCGACGGAGCCGCGAGCAGCGGAGGCGTGACGGATGATGGCGTTGACGAGAGAGCTTTGAGCACCGAGAACGCTGACGGCCAGGCCATTGGCGCCATCGTCGTCAGCGGCGAGGGCGTGGACGGGCAGACCGGTAACGGCAACGCAGTCGGCCAGGCCGGTAACGGCAATGCCGTCGGGCAGGCCGGTAGCGGCGGCGCCGTCGGGCAGGCCGTGGACGCGAACGCGATGGCGGCTTCCGGGGAGGGTCCGTGGACCCGCTGACCTCCCTGCTGATCACGGTCCTGCTGCTGCTCGGAAACGGGTTCTTCGTGGCGGCCGAGTTCGCGCTCGTCGCCGCGCCGCGTCCGCAGCTGGAGCGGGCGGCCGCGCGCGGCAGCCGCCCGGCGGCAGCCGCGCTCGCGGGCACCCGCGAGCTGTCCCTGATGCTCGCCGGAGCCCAGTTCGGCATCACGATGTGCTCGCTGGGCCTCGCGATCGTCACCGAGCCGGCGTTCGAGCACGTCCTGGAACCGCCGCTGCACGCGATCGGCGTCCCGGAAGCGATCGGCAAGGGCCTCGCCCTGGCCTGCGCGCTCGGCGTCGTCACGTTCCTGCACATGGTCGTCGGCGAGATGGCCCCCAAGTCGTGGGCGATCGCCTATCCGCGCAGGTCGGCACTGCTGCTGGCGCTGCCGTTCCGGGCGTTCGCGAAGGTGTCGCGGCCGGTCATCTCGGCGCTCAACAGCGTCACCAACAGCCTGCTGCGGCTGTGCCGGATCACCCCGCGCGACGAGCTGGACGCCCCCGCCGACGTCCGCTCGCTGGGCCACCTGGTCGGCGAGTCCCGGCGGCTCGGCCTGATCGGGCGGCACGACCACGAGCTGCTGCGGCGCGCCATCTCGGCCCGGGAGGTCACGGTCGCGCACCTGGTCGTCCCGGCCGCCGACGTGGCCACGGTGCCGGCCGACGCGACCGCCGCCGACGTCCGGCGGGTGGCGACCGCGAGCGGGCACAACCGGCTCGTCGTCCTCGGCGGGGACGGCACGGGCCCCGGCATCGTGCACGTCCGGGCCGCCGTCACCGAGCCGGACGCCGACCGCCGCGCCGCCGAGCTGGCACACCCGGCCCCGGTCCTGACCGGCGCGACGACCGTCCTGTCGGCGGTCTCGCTGATGCGCCGCTCGCGCGCCCAGCTCGCCGTGATCTGCGCCGGCCCGAACGGCGGCGGGGAGGCCGGGGGCGACGGCGGGATCGTGGGGATCGTGACCCTGGACGACCTTCTCGCCGAGCTCCTCGCCGCGAACCCGCACTAACGACCACGGATCCGCAGCCGCGAACCTCTCGCGGCTGCGGACCGTGCGTTTCTGTCGAGATGCTGCAACGGATTTCGTGGTCCATGGTGTGAACATGAGCACCCGACACGGGCACGGCCACGGCCACGGGCATTCGCACGCACATGGACATGGGCATGGGGTCTGGGAGCGGCTCAGGCATTTCGTGCGGCCGCACTCGCATGAGGCGGCGGACAAGGTGGACGCCGCGCTGGAGTCGAGCGCCGAAGGGATGCGCGCCCTGTGGATCTCGCTGCTCGTCCTGGCCGCGACCGCCGTCCTCCAGGCGGCCGTCGTGGCGTTCAGCCGGTCCGTCGCGCTGCTCGGGGACACCCTGCACAACGCGGCGGACGCGCTGACGGCCGTCCCGCTGGGGATCGCGTTCATGCTCGGCCGCCGTCCGCCGACCCGGCGCTACACCTACGGGTTCGGGCGGGCCGAGGACCTCGCCGGGGTGGCCGTCGTCCTCGCGATCGGCGTTTCGTCGGCCGCCGCCGGATATGCGGCCCTGCAGCGGATCGCTCATCCACAGCCCGTGACGCATCTGTGGACGGTCGCGGCCGCCGCGCTGATCGGCTTCGCCGGGAACGAGCTGGTCGCCCGGTACCGGATCCGGGTGGGCCGCCGCATCGGCTCGGCCGCGCTCGTCGCGGACGGCCTGCACGCCCGCACCGACGGGTTCACGTCGCTGGCCGTCCTGCTGGGCGCGGCGGGCGTGGGCCTCGGCTGGACCTGGGCGGATCCGGCGGTCGGGCTGCTGATCACGGCCGCGATCCTGGTGGTGCTCTGGCAGGCGGCCCGCGAGGTGTGGCGGCGGCTGATGGACGCCGTGGACCCCGAGCTCGTCGCGACCGCCGAGCACGCGCTCCGGCACGTCCCGGGCGTGCTCGGGGTCGGGACCGTCCGGCTGCGCTGGATCGGGCACCGGCTGCGGGCCGAGTGCGACGTGATCGTCGATCCGGGCTGGACGCTGGTGCAGGCGCACGACGCGGCCGTCCGCGCCGAGCACGCCCTGATGCACGCCCTGCCGAGGCTGACCGGAGCGCTCGTCCATCCCGATCCCGCGCCACGGAACGGTGTCGATCATCACGCGCCGCTCGCGGGGCACCGGAGCGCTCCTGGCCTGTGAGACGTTAGAGATGGACGGAGTGGGAGAAATCCGGAGAGGGCCGAACACGGTCCCCCGGGCGTCCGGCGACCGGGACGGCGAACGGTGGAGCAGGCTGTGGACGAGACGGAGCGGCTGCGCGAGCGGGTCGATGAGCTGTGCGCGGCGCTGACCGAGCGTTACGGGCGCCTTGAGGCCGAACTGGAGGAGGGCGGGGCGTCCGAGGGCGACCGCCCGCTGGGCTGGGCCGGACGCCTGGCGACCCTGCGCGCCTTCGCGCAGGGCGAGCCGTCCGATGACCGGACGGCCCTCGCCCGCCTGATGGTCGAGCCCGAGTCCCTCGACGACGGGACGGCGAACCTGATCGACCTCGCCGGTGCGGACGCCGGAGGCTCGGTCAGGCAGATCACCGACGCGCTGGACGGCCGCATCCTGCTGCTGGCGCCGTCCAGGGACGAGGCCGCCGCACTGCTGGAGGTTCTCGCCGACCGGGAGCTTCCGCTGCTGCTGGAGGAGGCCGTCCCCCCGCCGCCGTTCCGCCGCCGCAAGGACACCGGCACGGTCGAGTTCCGCTCGATGAAGGAGGACGCCGCCCGCGCCGCCGCCGGCGAACGCGCGGAAAGGGGGGAAGGCGCGGAAGGCGCGGCCGGGCCCGCCCAGCCGCCTTCGAGCGCCGATCCGGACGTCACGGTCGGCGACATGGGGACGCTCCGCATGGAGACGATCTCGGACGCCATGCTCGCCCAGATGCGGGACCAGGCGCAGGACGCCGCGCCTGATGCCATGTCCGAGAAGACCACCCCCAACAAGATCGTCACGGACGAGATGCTCGCCGCCGCCGCTGCCGCGCCTCCCGCCGAGGAGGACCCGGACAAGACGGAGGAGCCGGACGGGCGTCCGCTCGAAGCCGTCGTCCGGCGGATCGTGGTCCGGCCCGTCGGGGACGTGTGGCGCGAGGACGCCGAGCGGGAGCTCCGCGAACTCCAGCTCGGGCTGGTCTGGCTGGAGCAATGGCCCCGGGACATCGCGACCGTCGAGCGGCTGGAGACCGAGGGCGTCGAGCGGCGCGAGCGGCGGCGCACCGAGATCGCCGGGCTGGAGTCCTCGATCGTCGCCCGGCGCGCCGAGCTGGTCTCCTTCCGGGAGAGCGTGACCGAGGCCGAGGCCGAGCGGGCCCGGACGGCGGCCGAGGAGGACCGGGTCGCCGCCGAGGCCGTGGAACCCCGGCAGGAGGCCGAACGGCTCAAGGCCGCTGCGGAAGCGGCGTCCGCGCAGGCCAGCCGGGCCGCGCACGTCGCGGACGAGGCGTGGACACGCGTCTCGGCGATCGACGAGCGGACCGCCCAGGCGCGGTTCGAGCTGAGCGCCGCCAAGGACCAGGAGCAGCAGCTGATCGCCGACCTCGCGCGGGCGCGCGAGGAACTGCCCGCCGCCAAGGTCGAGACCGAGCGGCTGGTCACCGAGGACAGCACCGCGATGGCGGAGGGGCACGCGTCCTACTACCGCGTCCGGGCGGCGGAGTCGGCGGTCGCGGCCGTCCGGCAGAAGATGACGCTGACGCAGCGGCTGCACGTCGCGCCGCCCCCGGCCGAGCTGAAGCGGCTGCGCGCCGACCTCAAGGCCAAGGTGCGCCAGGCCGACGAGGC
>NZ_JBFAOF010000499.1:0-5311 GCF_040675125.1 Spirillospora sp. NPDC049652
CCTCGATGTCCGGGCCGAGCGCGTCCGGCCAGCCCGCGTAGGCCGCCGCGCCGCCGCCCGCGTGCGGGAAGCACAGCAGCCGGACCGCCGCGTCCGGGCGCGGCCGGCGCGTGACCAGCCCGACGGTGGAGCCGACGCCGCGCGCCCGGCCCGTCCACACCTGGTCGCCGGCGCGCGCCGGTCGCGGTCCGGGCGGCATCAGCGGCCGCCGGGGGTGTCGACCCGCAGGTGGTCCGGGTACGGCGGGACGTCGGCCAGGTCGCACTCCAGCAGCCGGGTCTCGCCGTCGCGGGCGGTCTCGGCGAAGCCGTTGAAGCGGTAGGTCACGAACATCATGCGGTTGCGCCCGTTCGGGACGAACTCGGCGAGCAGCCGGGCCCCGGCGTCGCGGGCGAGGCGGCGCAGGAACGTGATGACGACGCCGCCGACACCGCGCGACATCACCCGGCAGGACATCAGCAGGAGCCGGATCGTCCAGTCCGAGCCGTCCTGCTCCAGGAGGGTGAGGCCGATCGTGCCGTAGGGGCCGAACCGGTCCTCCAGCCGCATCACGTAGAGGCGGTGGTCCGGCGAGGTTCGGAAGGCGTCCAGCTCGGCCATGGAGTAGGTGCGGCCGGTGGTGTTCAGCTGGTGGGTGCGGACGGTCAGCTCCTCGGCGCGGCGCAGGTCGTCCGGTCCGGCCTCGGCGATGACCAGGCGCATGTCCAGGGTGGCGAGGAACTCCTCGGCCGGTCCGTCGAAGCGCTCCTGGACCTCCTGCCGCCGCGACTCGGCCCGGTACATCAGGCGCCGCCGGCGGGCGTCGGCGGTGACCGTCCCGGGGGTGAACTCGGGACGGCCGGCGAGGTCCGCCGCGTCCGCCGCGTCGATGCAGCGGACCTGCGGTAGCTGGAAGCCGACCTCCCCCCGCTCGAACGCGTCGTCGTCCACGAACGCGATCGCGTCCAGGCCGATGTTCAGCGCCTTCGCGACGGCCTCGACGGACGTGGACTTGGCGCCCCAGCCGATCTGCGGGTGCAGGAAGTAGTCGGCGACGCCGAGCCGCTCCAGGGCGGCCAGCGCGGCGTCCGGGTCGTTGCGGCTGGCGACCGAGTGCAGGATGCCGCGCTCGTCGAGGGCGCGCAGCACCTCGGCGACGCCCGGCCGCAGCCGCGCGCCGCCGCCCTCCAGCAGCACCCCCTCCCACAGGGTGTCGTCCAGGTCCCAGACGACGCATTTCAGCGTGCGGACCGGGCTCGCCTGGTCGGCGGTCATCCGTTCTTCCTCTCGGTCTCGGGCGGGAACATCCGGTAGGCGGACTCGGCGAGGACGACCTGCTGCACCTGGGTGCTGCCCTCGATGATCTCCATGACCCGGGAGTCGCGCAGGTACCGCTGGACCGGGGCGTCCGGGCCGATCCCGCGCGCCCCGTGGATCTGGACGGCGTCCCCGGCGGCGCGGGACGCGACCGTGGACGCGAAGTACTTGGCCATCCAGGTGGCGTGCACCGAGGCCGGGTCGCCCGCCTCGCGGAGCCGTCCGGCGCGCAGGCAGAGCAGCCGCGCGGCGGTCGCGCCGGTGGCCATGTCGGCGAGCATCCGCTGGACGAGCTGGTGCCCGTTGAGCGGCCCGCCGAACTGGTGGCGCGCGTCCGCGTGGGTGAGCGCGGCGCGCAGGCACGCCTCGGCCAGGCCGGCGCATCCCCAGGCGACGCTGTAGCGGCCGAGTTCGAGCGCGGTCGCGACGACGGCGGACAGGCCGAACCCGGGCCGTCCGACGAGGTTGGCGGCCGGGACGCGGCAGCCGTCCAGGCGGACGCGCGCCAGCATGGACGCGCGGGTGCCGAGCGCGCCGGTCATGGGCCGGACGTCCAGGCCGGGCCGGTCGTGCTCGACCAGGAAGGCGGCGTGCCCCCCTCCGTCCAGGCGGGCGAGCACGAGGAAAAGGTCGGCGTACTGGCCGAAGGTGATCCAGTGCTTGAGCCCGGACAGGACGTACCCGTCGCCGTCGCGGCGGGCGGCGGTGGTGACGGACCCGAGGTCGCTGCCCGCGTCCGGCTCGGTGACGGCGAACGCGCCGAGGGTCGTGCCGTCCGCCAGCCGCGGCAGCCAGTGCCGCCGCTGCTCGGCCGTGCCCCAGCGGTCCAGGGCGTGCGCGACCATGCTGTGCACGGTGAGCAGGCTGCGGACCGACGAGCACGCGCGGCCGGCCTCGCCGTGCAGCAGCCCGAGGGTGACGGCGTCCAGGCCGGCGCCGCCGTACCGCGCCGGGACCGCCGCGCCCAGGTGGCCCGCCTTCGCGAGCCGTTCGACGACGTCGCGGGGCAGGTGCTCCTCGCGGTCCCAGCGGTCCGCGTACGGGACGAGGTGGTCGTCGGCGAACGCCGCGAACTCCGCCCGGGCCGCCCGCTGGGCCCCGGTGAGGTCGGCGGCGCTGTCGGCACTGGTGTCGGGCGCGGTGTCGGCGGCGTTGTGGGGCGCGGTCATCCGCCGACCGCCTCCGGGCGGCCGGCGGCGAGGGCGGCGATCGCGTCCACCGTGCTGAAGTTCGCCAGGACCAGGTCCTCGTCGCGCACCTCGCGGCCGAGCTCGTTCTCGACGAACAGCACGAGCTGCATGATGAACAGGGAGTTGACGTGCCCGGCGGCGAAGATGTCCTCGTCGTCGGCGACCTCCCAGCCCCGGATGTACCGGGCCAGGAACTCGCGGACTCGGGGTCGGACGTCGTCCATCGTTCCTCACTTCGCGTGGTCGTAGACGTGGAAGCCCCGGCCGCTCTTGCGGCCGAGCAGCCCGGCGGCCACCATCCGGCGCAGCAGCGGGCAGGGCCGGTACTTGCTGTCGGCGAACGCGGTGTGCAGCCCCTCGACGGACGCCAGGATCGTGTCGAGGCCGATCAGGTCGGCGGTCTCCAGCGGCCCCATCCGGTGCCCGAAGCACTCCCGGAACAGCCGGTCGACCTGCGCGGCGTCCGCCACGCCCTCCTGCACCAGGAACGCCGCCTCGTTCACGGTCAGCATCAGCACCCGGTTGGTGACGAACCCGGGCGAGTCGGCCACCACGACGGCCTCCTTGCCCAGCGCGTCCAGCAGGGCCCTGCCGCGGTCGACCGTGGCGTCGGAGGTGTGGTGGCCGCGGATGACCTCGACCATCGGGCGCATCGGGACGGGGTTCATGAAGTGCATGCCGAGCACCGCGTCCGGCCGGCCGGTCATCGCGCCGATCGCGGTGATCGGGATGACCGAGGTGTTCGCGGCGAAGACCGTCCCGGGCGCGCAGACCTCGTCCAGGCGCTCGTACACGGGCCGCTTGAGGTCGGCGTCCTCGGTGATGTTCTCGACGACGAAGTCGGCGCGGGCGAGCGCGCCGAGGTCGGTGGTGTACTCGATGCGCTGGTGGACCTCGGCGCGGTCCGGCACCGGCCCGGCGTCCTTCCCGCTCCGCGCGAGCAGGCGGTGCAGGCGCAGGCCCTCGTCGACCTTGCGCCGGGCGCGTTCGAGGACGTCGTCGCCGGTGTCCACCAGCACGACGCCGATCCCGGCCTGGGCGACGGCCTGGGCCACCCCGGTCCCCATCACGCCGGCGCCCACCACGCCGACCGTCGTGAACCCCATCAGTCCTCCCGGGTCTCGTGCTCGGCGGCCGGTTCCGCCTCGCGGTGCAGCAGGGCGGCGAGCTGGGCCACGGTGCGGGCCTCGAACAGCGCGCCGAGCGGAACGGTCAGGCCGAGGTCCCGGCCGATCCGGTTGACCATCTCCAGGCCGAGCAGCGAATGGCCGCCGAGCTCGAAGAAGACGTCGTCCACGCCGATCCGGTCGATGCCGAGGAGGTCCTGCCAGAGCGCGGCGAGCTTCTCCTGGAGCGGGTCGGCGGGCGGACGGTACGGGGTGCGGACGTTCGGCCGGGGATGCGGCGCCGGTCGGCCCGCGTCGTCCGCGCCGTCCGCGCCACCGCCGGGCGTGAGGGCGGAGGCGGCGATGTCGGCGGCGATCAGGTCGAGATCCTTGGTCGCGACCGCCACCTGCGGGCCGATCCGGGCCGCGAGGAGGCGGCGAAGGGCGTCCGCGCCCTCGGCGGGTCTCAGTCCGGTGGCGAGGTGCCGCGCGAGCGGGCCCCCCGGCGACGCCGTCCTCCGGGGAGGCGGCGTGTATTCGAGGAACGCGGCGTCCGTGCGGATGCCGGTGCCGGTGCGGGCGTCGTCCAGGGTGCGCCGCAGGTCGGCGACGCGCTTGAGGACGAAGTCCTCGATCTCCACCAGGACGCGGCCGTCCTCGTCGTAGAGGGTGATGTCGGCCGTGCGGGTCTCGTTCTCCGGACGGTCGTCCTCGGCGTAGCGGTGGTGGCTGAAGACACGGCGGGTGAGCGGGCGGTGGACGCGCAGCCGTCCGTACGCGATCGGGATGCGGAACGTCTCGGCGAGGCGCGTCCCGACGAACCCGGCGGCGAGGTCGAGGAGCGAGGGGTGCAGGTGCAGGCGGTCGAGGTCGTCCAGGAACGCGTCGGGGAGGACCAGCTCCGCCAGCGCCTCCCGGTCGCCCTCCCACACGCGGCGGAGGCACTGCGAGCGACCGCCGAAGGCCATGAGGCCGGTGAGCTCGGGCAGGCCGAGGTCGCGCATGCCGCCGGTCAGGTCACTGATCGGACGGTCCGGAGGCGGCGGGTCGGCGAAGGACGCGACGTCGCCGGCCGCGTGGACCTGCCAGCGGGACCCGCCGTCCCCCGGAAGGGGGCCGATGACGGTGACGTGAGCGGCCGCCGTCCCGTGCCGGTCGATGACCACGCGGAGCTCGCGGTCGCCGTCCTGGTCGAGGACGACCGGGGTCGCGAACCGGAAGTCGCGCAGCTCGATCCGCTCCTCGCCGGTCAGGTCGGCGAACGCGGCGCGGGCCAGTTCGAGGTGGCCGGTGCCCGGGACGACGGGGTCGCCGAGCATCCGGTGCTCGTCCACCAGCCAGGACGACGCGCTTCCGACGGAGGCGTCGTACACCGTGTGGGAGTCGTACACCGCGTGCGCGTCGTCCCGTTCGAGGCGGGCGCGCAGGAGGGGGTGGTCCACCGGGGTCCGGTGTTCGGATGCGGATTCGGGGGCGGGTTCGCCGCCGAGGTGGCGTTGGGCCATGCCCGCGTCCTGCCAGGCGTCCCAGTTCACCGATACGATCTCGGGCCCATCGCCCTTGGCTGCGGCGTGCTGCGCGAGCGCGTCGAGGAAGGCGTTGGCCGCCGCGTAGTCCGCCTGGCCGACCGCGCCGGGGGTGACCAGCATGAACTCGCGGTCGTGCGGCAGCCCGGCAGGGGTCAGCTCCGCGGTGGACAGTGCCGTGCCGCCGGCGCTC
>NZ_JBFAOF010000500.1:0-5295 GCF_040675125.1 Spirillospora sp. NPDC049652
GGCGGACCGTGCCTGCGGAGGCCCCGCAGGGCGACGGCGGCGCGGCGCCAGCGGCTGGCCGCCAGGCGGTAGGCGACCCGCGCGACCCAGGCGCGCGGCTGGTCGAGGTCGCGCACGCTCTCCCAGTGGGTCCACGCGCGGGTGAACGCCTCCTGCGCGATCTCCTGCGCCTCCGTCCGGTCGCCGGTACGGACGCACAGCTCGGCCACCAGTCCCGGATACGCGTCGCGGTAGAAGGCGGGGAAGCCCGCGTCGTCCTCGTCTGCCACGCCCTCTCCCTCGGTCGGTCTCGGGGGATACACGCCGCAGGCCGGGTGGAGGTTGCGGGGTCAGGCGAGTTCTTCGATGAAGGTGGCGAGCTGGGCCAGGTTGCGGCACTCGAACATGGGGAGCAGCTCGGCGTAGTCGGACGCGGCGGAGTCGCCGGTGTCCCACTGGGGGCGGGGCTCGGGGTTGAGCCAGTAGGCGTGGCGGGCCCGGTCCACCAGGGTGCGCAGGACGGGCAGCGACAGCTCGCCGTAGTTGGAGCGGGCGTCGCCGAGGATCAGCAGGGACGTCCTGGAGGTGACCGCGTCGCCGTACTTGTCGGAGAACGTCTTGATGGCGTTGCCGTAGTGGGAGCGGCCGGTGATCCAGACGAGGTCGGCCTCGCTCGCCATACGGGTCATGGCGTCCACGACGTCCGCGCCCGGCGCGAAGTACTTGGTGATCTCGTCCGTGCCGTCGATGAAGGCGAACGCGCGGACCTTGCTGAACTGCTCGCGCAGCGCGAACGTCAGCAGCAGGGTGAAGTGCGCGAACGAGGACACCGAGTCGCTGGCGTCGCAGAGGATCACCAGCTCGGGCTTGTGCGGGCGGCGCGGCCGGTGCCGGGTGGCGAGGGGGACGCCGCCGCTGGCCAGGGACGCGCGGACGGTCCGCCGGAAGTCCAGCCGCCCCCGGTCGCCCGCGCGCTGCTTCTGGACGAGCCGGGCCGCCAGCCGGCGGGCCAGCGGGTACACCTCGCGGCGCAGGGCGGCCAGCTCGGCGCGGCTCGCGCGGTTGAAGTCCAGGTGCTCGATCGGCGGCCGGGCCGAGATGCGGGCGGTGCGCTCGACGCCGGTGTCCTCGGCGATGCGGCGGCGGACCTCGGTGGCGACCAGGTCCTGGAACCGGGAGATGCGGTCGTTGAACGTCCGGCGGGCGACGCGTTCGGCCATCCCGCCGCGCTCCCGGCCGGTCAGGACGGCGTTGAGCAGGTTCGCCATGAGCGTCTCGGGCGACAGCGCCCGCGTGACGCCGGTGGCGAACCACGACCGCTGCCCCTCGGCCTGGCCGTACTCGGCGACGGCCGTCCGGGCGAACTGGCGCAGGCCCGCGTCGTCGCCGTCCAGCAGGAGTTCGAAGAGCATCTGGCGGCGTTCCTGGACGGCCGGGTCGAGCGGCGGGGGCAGCGGCCGCCCGTCCTCGCCCCTCGTGCGCGCGGGACGGTCCGAGGCGGGCGCGGAGCCGTCGCCGAGCGCGGCCGGGTACCAGAGGTCGAAGAGCGTGTCGAAGACCGGACGGTGCGTCGGACGCTTCACCACGGTCGCGGCGTACGCGGCGCGCAGCGTCTCACGGTCCAGCAGGTCCACGGCGCGCAGGGCGCGGACCGCGTCCAGGCCCTCGGCGACCGACACCGGCAGCCCGGCCTCGCGCAGGGCCGCGACGAACGCGGTGTGCCGGTCGATCAGGGAGGCCACCGGCGTCAGCCCTTCAGGCCGAGTTCCCTGCGGGCGCGCTCCTGGTCGGAGACGTGCTTGAGGACGACCCCGAGCGTGCGTGCGACGGCCGCCTCGTCCAGCTCGTCCAAGCCGAGGGCGAGCAGGGTGCGCGCCCAGTCCACGGTCTCGGCGATGGACGGGGCCTTCTTGACCTCAAGCGCGCGCAGCGTCCCGACCGTCCGGACGAGCTGCTCGGCCAGCTCCGCCTCGATCCCCGGGACCTGGGCGAGGACGATGTCGCGTTCGCGGTCGGCCGCCGGGTAGTCCAGGTGCAGGTAGAGGCAGCGCCGCTTGAGCGCCTCGGACAGCTCGCGGGCGGCGTTGGAGGTGATGAGGACGAACGGCCGCCGGGTCGCCGCGACCGTGCCGAGCTCGGGGATGGTGACCTGGAAGTCCGACAGCACCTCCAGCAGCATGCCCTCCATCTCGACGTCGGCCTTGTCGGCCTCGTCGATCAGCAGGACGGTCGGCCCGGTGCGCCGGATCGCCGCGAGCAGCGGGCGCTCCAGCAGGAAGTCCTCGGAGAAGATGTCGTCGTGGGTGTCCTGCCAGCCCCGGTCGGACGGCGCGGCCTGGATCGCGAGGAGCTGCTTCTTGTAGTTGAACTCGTACAGCGCGCGGGCCTCGTCGAGCCCCTCGTAGCACTGGAGGCGGATCAGCTCCGCCTCGCACGCGCGCGCGACGGCCTTGGCCAGCTCCGTCTTCCCGACCCCGGCGGGCCCCTCGACCAGCAGCGGCTTGCCGAGCGCCTGCGCCAGGAACACCGTGGTCGCGATGGACTCGTCGGTGAGGTAGCCGCCCGCGGCGAGCCGTGCCGCGACGTCGTCCGGGGAGGCGAACAGGGCGTGGACCGTCATTCAGTGGCCTTTCGGGGTGTCCGGCTTGCCGCCGGGCGTCCTGCCCGCGGACTTCTTGCCGCCGGAGGTCCTGGTGTAGGTCTGCCCGGTTCCGGAGAACGTCATCGTCTTCCCGTCCTCGCTGACGGTCGCGCCCCAGTAGTTGCTGCCCTTGGGGTCGCCGCCCTGCCACGAGAACCGGAACTTGGACCGGCCGTCCGGGATGGCGAGGCCGCTCCAGAGGGTCTGGCCCTCCTTCTTCCACACCCCGGAGCCGTCCGCCTTGAACTGGAAGTAGTCCTTGCCGGTGCCGTCCCAGCGTCCGACCAGACCCTTGACCTGGGCCGGATCCACCTTGGGCAACGGCGCGAGCTTGACGGGCTGGGCGTCCCCCTCGCTCTTCTTGGCGTCCTGGCCGCCGCCACCGCAGCCGCCGACGCCGCCCACGGCGAGGACCGCGACGAGCGCGGCGCAGCCGAGCCGAGACACGGCGCGTGTCCGCATGCTCACCTGGACCTCCGGATGATCTCTGGGGAACGAGACCGGCAGTTTACCGGCGGGTAGCCCTCCGCAGCAGCCCTCACCACGGCGAACTTCGGCCCGGCCGAGCCCCGGCCGTCCCCCCGTCATGGGCGGCGGTCTCCGGCCTCACCCCGGGGAGCCAGCCGCGGGATCGTCCCCCGGGGTGAGGACGTCCAGGGTTTCCCCCGCCTACAACTGGAGCATGACCGTTCCACGTGAGGACCTCGCCGCCGGGCTGGCCGCCCGCCGCGAGCTCGGCCCGGACTACGACGCGGCCTTCGCCGACGTGATCGCGACCCGGATCGAGGAGCAGCTCGCGGCCCGGCAGTCCGGACGCGAGCACCCCCGTCCGGCGCCGCCGCCCGCCGTGTTCCACGGCAGGCCCCGCGACCACGCCCTGCTCGTGCTCCTGCTCAGCCTGGCCGTGTCGGTCCCGCTCACGGCCATCAGCGCATCGCTGGCGGGCCCGGGCGCGGTGCTGTTCCTCTGGATCGCGCTGGTCGTGCTGAACGTGGCGTACATGCACCGTCCCCGGCGCGACTGAGCCCCGGGGACGGCGCGCGCACACGCCGCGAGCGGCGGAACGAGCGGTCAGACGGTCAGCCCGTCACTTCCCGGGCTCGGGGTCGCGGGGCAGGCCGAGCAGCCGCTCGCCGATGATGTTCAGCTGCACCTCGGTGGTGCCGCCGTAGATCGTCATCGCGCGGCTGAACAGCATGGCCCGGGCGACGATGCCGGACTCGGCCAGCGTCACCTCGGTCGCCGCGGCGGGCCCCTGCGCGGCCCAGCAGTAGTCGGCGACCTCCTGGTTGAACTGGACGCCGAGCAGCTTGCGGACGCTGGACTCCGCGCCCGGCTCCACGCCGTTCAGCTGCTTCAGCGTGGTGCGCAGCCCGAGCAGGTCGTTGGACTGGCCCTGCGCGACCAGCGCCCCGACCTCGGCGGTCGCGACCGCGTCCAGGTCCCGGCCCCCGAGGAAGTCCAGCAGTTCCGGCACGCCCATGCCGAGGCCGCCGCCGGTGGACAGCGACACCCGCTCGTTCGACAGCGTGTTGCGGGCGACCTGCCAGCCCTGGTTCACCTCGCCGACCACGCAGTCGTCCGGGACGAACACCTCGTCGAGGAACACCTCGTTGAAGATCGCCTCGCCGGTCAGCTCGCGCAGCGGCCGGACGTCCACGCCCTCGGCCTTCATGTCCACCAGGAAGTAGGTGATGCCGTCGTGCTTGGGCGCGGCCGGGTCGGTGCGGGCGATGCAGAAGCCCCATTGCGCGAACTGCGCGACCGAGGTCCAGATCTTCTGCCCGGTGAGCCGCCACCCGCCCTCGACCCGCTCGGCCTTCATCGACAGCGAGGCGAGGTCGGAGCCCGCGCCGGGCTCGGAGAACAGCTGGCACCAGACCAGCTCGCCGCGCAGCGTCGGGCGCAGGAAGCGCTCCTTCTGCTCCTCGGTGCCGTACCGGACGAGCGAGGGCACCAGCCACGCGCCGATGACCAGGTTGGGGGCCTTGACCTTGGCGGCCTTCAGCTCCTGCTGGATGAGGATCTGCTCGACGGGTCCGGCGCCGCGTCCCCAGGGCTCGGGGAAGTGCGGGACGGTCCAGCCGTCGTCGCCCATCCGCCGGTTCCGCTCGCCCTTGTCCTCGATCGCGGCGAGTTCGGCGATCTCGGCGCGGACGCGCTCGCGCAGCGGCTGGGTGTCGTCGGACAGCTCCAGCTCGACCTCGCGGCGGCCTCCGGCGAGCGCCAGCTCGGCGACCCGCGCGGCCCACTGCTTGGACGAGCCGAGCAGCGCCCGCAGCGTGAGCGCGCGCCGCAGGTAGACGTGCGCGTTGTGCTCCCAGGTGAAGCCGATGCCGCCGAGGATCTGGATGGCGTCGCGCGCGGTCTTCACGCCCGCGTCGGCCGCGATGACGGCGGCCACGGCGGCGGCGAACCCGGCGTCCTCGGCACCCTCGTCGAGCGCGCGGGCGGCGTCCCAGGCGGCGGCGCGGGCCTGCTCGGCGGCGATCAGCATCCGGGCGGCCTTGTGCTTGACGCCCTGGAACTGCCCGATCGGACGACCGAACTGCTCGCGGACCTTGGCGTAGGCGGCGGCCGTGTCGACCAGCCAGCCGGACAGCCCGGCGGCCTCGGCGCCGAACAGCGTGGCGGCGAGGTCGGCCACGCGGCGGGTGGTCACGCCGTCCAGCACC
>NZ_JBFAOF010000501.1:0-5292 GCF_040675125.1 Spirillospora sp. NPDC049652
CCGGCCGGGACGCGGGCTCGTGCCTCGTGTGCGCCACGCCCCGCCTCCTCCCCGCTTCGTCCGTCAGGGGACCCGTAGCCGCAAGCCCTCGGCGGGAAGCCCAAAACCCGTCACAGGTTGGGCAAAAAGCCGAGACCGGACGGCACGAAAGGCCCGCCGCACCGCGCCGTCCGCGCGGGACTCCGTGCGGGACTCCGCGCGGGACTCCGTGCGGGACTCCGTGCGGGACTCCGTGCGGGACGCGGTCAGGAGAGGGCCTGCGCGAGGACCATGCCGGTCCAGGCCGCGCCGAGGCCGGCGCCGATCGACGCGGAGACGTTGAGCACCGCGCAGGGCCGCGCCCCGCTCTCGGCGAGCCGGACCGTCTCGTAGCCGAACGTGGAGTAGGTGGTCAGGGCGCCGCAGAAGCCGGTTCCGGCGAGCGCCATCAGGCCGCCCCCGGCCGGGAGGGCCGCGAGGAACCCGAGCAGCAGGCAGCCGAGGACGTTCACGGCGAACGTCCCCCACGGGAACACCGAGTCGTGCCGGGCCTGGACGGCGCGGTCGGTCAGGTAGCGCACGGGCGCGCCGAGGGCCGCGCCGAGCGCGACGAGGAGCAGCGTCATCGGACGTCCCCCTTCGAGGCGGAGGCGCGGACCCCGCCGGGTGCGCTGGCCCTGTCCGGCGCACGGTCCGGCGCGGCGGTCTTGGAGCGGGTCCTGGTGGCGGTGAGCGCGCGGGTCAGCCGGACGCCCGTCCAGACGGCGGCGAGGGCCGACACCAGCGTCGCGGCGAGGTAGGCCAGCGCCGTCCCGGGCGCGTCGTGCCCGGCGGCCTGGTGGACGTCCACCATCGCGGTGGAGAAGGTGGTGAAGCCGCCGAGGACGCCGACGCCGAGGAAGGGCCGCAGCAGCGGGTGCGGGCGGATCGCCTCGGTGATCACGACCATGAGCGCGCCGATGAGCAGGCAGCCGGAGACGTTCGTCCAGAAGGTGGCCCAGGGGAAGCCGCCGGGGCCGTGCGGGAAGGCGGTGCTGAGGCCGTACCGGGCGAGGGCTCCGAGCATCCCGCCGACCGAGATCGCGCCGAGGGTGGTCCAGGGGGCGCGGGGCAGCTCGCGGCGCTGCGCGGGGACGCTCAGCTCCACGTCGGGATCGACGGGCAGCCGGGGGTCGGACATCGGTTCCTCCTACCAGGGCATGGCGGACTACGCTGGCAGGGACCGTTGGCAAAAGGCTTCGCGGTTCTCCCCGCGCCCGCGTGGGCGGGCGGTCCGGGGGCGGCGGGCCCCACCGCCGCGGCCTCGTCGACACGAGAACCTCACGTCATTCTAGCCAATCCCGCCCCCTCCGGCATGCGGCGCGGCTCACACGCGGGAGCGCCCGGCCCGGCCGGCTGCCGGGGCGGGCGCGGTCCGGACGGCGGTCAGTGCCGGCGCGGGTGCGCGTTCGGGTGCGCCGGGACGGCCGGGCGCGGCGCCGGGTGCGCGCTCGACGGCCCGGACGGGCCGGAGTGGCCGGAGGTGGGCCGGAAGACGCCGCTGTAGACGTCCGTCGGGTCGGCCGGGTCACCGGTGGTCGCGACGAGCACGGGCCGGAACGCCGTACCGCCGCTGACCGCGATGGACTCGTAGTCCCCGAGGAAGTGGCCCCATCCCGCGTAGGGCGCGAGCAGCCAGTCGAACACCCGGGAGACCCGCTGCTCGGACGGGTGGCCGCCGCCGCGCGGGAAGGTCGCCATCCACATGGCGGTGGGGAGCGTCGTGGTGTTGCCGGGCCGCAGGTAGCGCAGGTCGTAGTAGGTCGCCGCGAGCTGCCCCCGGTCGTTCACGGCGATGGACGGGGTGAACGCGGGGGCCTCGGCGGCCTGGTTGATCCGGACGGGCGCCGACCAGGTCCGGCCGTGGTCGGTGGAGTGGACGAGCTCGACGTCGTCGTACCTGCCGCCGGTGAACGCCGAGCCCTCGAACGCGGCGTACAGCTCGCCGGTCCGCGGGTCGATCGCGGGGCTGATCAGGTTCGCGCCGCCGCGCAGCGCCTTGCCCGGATCGTCCGGCGCGTTCGGATCGACCTCCGGCACCGAGGTGTCGGGGGCGATGGTGGTCGGCTTGCTCCAGGTGCGGCCCTGGTCGCGGGAGGTGACGACCGCGTAGTGCAGGTCGGTGGCCTGGGTCGCGGTCGGGTCGCTGTAGGTCTGCCACTCGAAGAAGTCGTACAGCGTTCCGGTGCGCGGGTCGGCGACGATGACGTTGCCGATGGTCTGCGAGTTGGGGACCACGCTGGTGTCCACGAAGGGACGTGCGGGCTCCCAGGTGCGGCCGTGGTCGCGGGTGATCGAGATGTAGGACGGGCCGTCGTAGTGCGCGCCCGGCCCGCTCGCGACCTGGTCGATCCGGTCCCAGACCTGGTAGGCGGTGCCGGGGTGGCGCGGGTCGGCGGTGACCGAGTTCTTGTCGTCCACGATCGCCGGGTCGGTGTCGTCGATGAGCTGGGTGACGTGCGTCCAGGTCCTGCCGCCGTCGTAGGACGTCGCGGCGCCGACCCCGTTGCGCGGGCTGTTGACGTCGAAGTCCAGGCCGCTGGAGTAGGCGACGCCGTCCGGCCCGAAGTCGACCCAGGCGTCCGAGGCGCGCTCGTAGTCCAGGCCGCCCGGGGCGCACTTGCTGAACGGCAGCGGGACCTTGGTGAAGTGCCTGCCGTCGGTGCTGTAGGACGCGGCGACGCCGTGCGCGCCGCCGTTCGACCAGCGGTCCTGCTGGTAGGCGGCGATGACGCGGCGCGGGTCGCGCCGGTCGACCGCGACCCACGGCTCGTCCTCGGCCCCGGGCGTGACGACGCCGTGCGGCGTGGCCCCGGCCGTGCAGGACGCGTAGGGGTTGCCGGGCGAGATGTCCTTGACCCGCCCTCCGGCGCCCGAGGCCGGGGCGGCGGACGCGACCCCGGTCAGCGCCCCGCCCAGGATCAGGGCGAGCCCGGCGGCGGTCAGGCTTCGTTGTCTCATTCGGGCGCTCCTCAGTGGACGGGCACGGCCGAGGTGTAGATGTCCTCGTCGTTGGCGGGCGAGGCGTTCGCCGCCGGGGCGGTGCACAGCCCCGGCGGACGGCCCGGGGTCGCGGTGCCCGGGCAGAGGAACAGCTCCGGGTTGCGGGTGTCGGACCACACCGGGTGGGCGGTCGTCGCGGACGCGTCGACCATCATGTAGTCGCCGTAGAACTGGCCGTTGAACTGGCTCGGCGGCGGCATGCTCGACGAGGTCGCCCGCGTGGTGGTGAAGTGCGCCAGGTCGCGGCTGGCCGCCACGGTGATGTCGGAGAAGCCGGTGGTCTCGTCGTCGCCGTACTGCCGGTCGTAGTAGGCGGTGACGAGCGTCCCGCGCGGGGTGAACACCGTGCCCTGCCAGAACTGGTCGGTGCGGGCGCCGTTCCCGGCGACCGGCAGCTTGCGGACGTCGGTGGTGGTGCCGGTGAAGCTCGCGCCGCCGTCGGACGACGCCGACAGCACGATGTCGTTGTTGCAGCCGCCGTTCTTCACGCCGTCGTACAGGCTGCCGAGCCCGGCGTCGAGGGGCGTGAGGCCGGCGGGCGTGCAGCCGCTGCCCTCGTTGGAGTTCCGGTTGACGTAGGAGCCGATGGTGACGACCACGCGCCGCGGGTTCCGCGGGTCGACCGCGATGTTGGGGAAGTTGGTCGCGCGGAAGACCGAGTTCGCACTCGCGCCCTTCTCGGGGACGCAGTCGCGGCCGGGGTTGCGGCCCGCGCCCTGGTAGGTGTCGCAGTCGGGCAGGTCGTAGTAGTCGGCGGCCTTCACCGGGGCCGAGAAGGTCGCGCCGCCGTCGGTGGAGCGGGCGGCGAACACCTGGAACCGGTTGTCCTTGCCGTTCTCCGCGACGTTGTAGTTCGACCAGGTCACGTACAGCGTCCCGTCGGACGCGACGACCGGCTGCGAGCCCTGGTTGTCGTTGCAGCGGCCGTGCGGGGTGGGGATCCCGTAGGTCTGCCCGCACAGCGCCGAGTCGCCGCTGATCAGGACGGGGCTGGAGAAGTGCTCGCCGTAGTCGGCGGACCAGGCCCCGTAGACGTAGGCGGTGCCGTCCTCGGCGAAGGTCGTCCAGGTGACGTAGACGCGGTCGCGGTAGGGGCTGCGGACGTGCGCGTCGACCGTCATCAGCTGCTTGTCCAGCAGGTAGTTCCCCGCGCCGGCCGTGTCGTCGTGCTCCGCGACGGGCCGTCCGGGGAAGTCGAACGACGCGCCGCCGTTGCCGGTCGAGCGGTACACGTAGAAGCCGCTGGACTGGTCGGCGTCCGGGGACACCCCGCTGCCGCGCTTGAACTCCTGGCAGCTCAGGTAGAGGTTGCCGCGGGTGTCCCAGGCGACCGAGGTGTCGCCGCTGGACTGCATGTACTCGCGGGGCTTGCCGCCGAACGCCGCGCCGGACACGAAGCCGTTCGGCGTGGTGGAGTCCGCCCAGGTGCGGCCGCCGTCGGAGGAGTGGTCCACGCCGCAGGTGCCGTCCCCGCGCCGGTAGTCGTTGTAGGACGCGGCGATCCGGCGCGGGTCGTTCGGGTCGACCGCCACCCAGGTCTCGTTCTGCGCCTGCCCGCGTCCGGCGAGGGCCTCGTCGGTGACGTTCTGGCAGTTCTGGTTGACCTTGACGTTAGCCCCCCGCCTGCCGTAGCACCCCGGCGCGGCGGCCCGGCGGCCGCCCGGCGCGGCCTTGCGGGCGGCGCGCTGCGGGCCGAGCGCCTCGGTGAGCGCGCCGGACACGTGGCGCTTCTGGACGGGGGTGAGCTTGTCGTACCCGAACCCCTGGGCGTGCGCCGCGGGCGTGGCGAGGCTCAGGGTCGCCCCGAGCACCAGAGCCGTTCCGGCGGCGGCCAGGCTGCGTGTTCCCATGCGGACTCCTCGGCGAGTCACCGCTACAGACGTGTAGATCTTCACGGCCTTCGCAGGGAACGTAGATCTGCTCCCGTGCCCCTTCAAGCCCCGGTGGCCGACCCCGGTCAACCGCGTCACGTCCGGAAGCGGACGGCCGAGTGGGCCCGGCCGCCCCTCCGCACCGGCGTCCGGCGCTGGTCAGACGGCCGAGCCGCGTCAAGCAGCCGGACCCCCTCAGCCGGCCGGGCCCCCGTCAGTCGGCCGGGCCCCGTCAGGCGGCCGGTCCCCGGTCAAGCGGCCGGCCTTCGGTTCATGCGGTCGGCGTGGCCCCGCGCCGCCGCATCCGCAGGACGGCCACGAGCGCGGCGGTGGCGAGCGCGCAGACGGCGTACCCGGCGAACCCGGCCTCGCCGATCATGGTCAGGACGCGTCCGGGTCG
>NZ_JBFAOF010000502.1:0-5291 GCF_040675125.1 Spirillospora sp. NPDC049652
CGAAGGCCTCCTGCAGCGCGCCGCGGGCCTGGGCCACGTCCAGGGCCCGCTCGCGCGCGGTCCTGTCGGTGAGGGGCGAGGCTCCGCGGAAGTGGACCCGGTTGCTGCCGCAGGTGGTGACGAGCGCGGCGGTCACGTACGTCTCGTCGTCGAGCCGGTCCACGTCGTCCAGTTCCTCGGCGAGGGTCGGGCGGGGCCGCGCGGGGATCAGGAAGTCGGCCTGGGAGGAACGCCAGAGGAACTCCGCCTCCCGGAGCCGCTCGGCCAGCTCGGGCCGCAGCCCGGACCAGACGTCCGCGGCCCAGCCGGCGAACTGCGGATGGTGCCCCGGTTCGGCCAGCACGTGCAGCATCGCGGTCAGCTCGGCCAGCGGGGACGCGGCGAACCGCACCTGCTCGGACGGAAGGCCGCTGATGTCGATCCTCAGCGTCATTCCCCCATCATTCCTACCCGGACGGCCTGGTGGCGGCGTCGATTGACAATATGCGTCAACCGACGGGCCCCGCCCCGGCACCTGGACGCACTGTCTGACGCCATGACGACCGTCACCAGAATCCAGCCCCGGGCCCTCGTCCGCGCCTCCGGAGGCCCCCGCTACACCGTCGCCCTGGCCGTGGACGCGCTCGGCACCGGCCTCCTGCGGCCCTTTCTCCTGCTCTACGGCGTGACCGTCCTGAGGCTGTCCGCTCCGGTCACCGGCACCGCCATGACGGTCGGGATCGTCGCGGGCCTGGCGTGCATGCCCGCGGTGGGCCGATGGCTGGACCGCGGCGCACGCAGCACGGTCGTGGCGGCGTCCATGCTGGTACGGGTGCTGGGCGTGGCGCTGCTGCTGGCCGCCCCGGCGGGTCACGTCTGGCTTTTCGCGGCGGCGGCGCTCTTCCTCGGCATCGGCAACCAGGCATGGCCGGCCGCCCACGCCGCGCTCGTGGCCACGGTCGCCCACGGCCGAGAACGCGACACCGCCCTCGCAGCCGCCAGAGCACTGCGCAACGCCGCCCTGGGCGTCGGAGCACTCCTCGCCACCGTCTGCCTGGCGGGCGGCACCGCCGCGCTGCAGGCGCTGGCGGCGGTCACCGCGCTCGCCTACCTGGCTGCGGCCGCCTTGGCGTGGTCGGTCCACGTGCACGCGCATCCAGCAGAGGGCTGCGCCCCCAAGGGCCGGGAGGACGAACCCGCACGCCGGATGCTCACGCTGCTCGCCGCGAACGTGGTCTACGTCTTCTGCCTCAACGTCCCGGAGATCGCGCTCCCGCTGGTCCTGGTGACGCAGCTCCACGCGTCTCCGGTGTGGCCGGCGGCCGTCTTCGTGGCCAACACGGTGCTGGTGGTCACCCTGCAGGTGCCGGTCACCGTCCTGATGTCGCGCTTCTCCCGGCGGGCCGTGCTGGCTCTCGCCGGGGCGGTTCTGGCCGCGTCCTACCTCGGCTTCCTAGCGGCCACCTCGCTGGGACACGGCTGGGGTGTTCCGGCCGTCGCCGCGGTGTCCGTGGTCTGCACCGTCGGCGAGATCATCTACGCGGGCAGCGCCACCGCGCTGGTCACCGCGCTCGCTCCCGCCCATGTCCTGGGACGAGCCCTGTCCCGTTTCCAGCTCTCCACAGGCTTCGGCCTCGCGGTCTCCCCGGCGGTCATCACGGCTCTCGCCGCCCGCGGCTCGTTCGCCCTCTGGGGCGGCCTCGCCGCCGCGACCCTCCTGTCCGCCTCCGCCGTGGCCGCCGAGAAGGACGAGGGATCGCGTCCAGACGCTCCGGCGTCCTCGGCCACCCCTCGTCACCAGGGCTGACGGGTGGCTCTTCGGCGCCGCGATCTAGTCGCCCGGCGCACCGTCATCGGCGTCGGAGGTCGTGACCGACTCATGGAGCAGGTCCACCACGCGGCGCAGATCGGGATGCTGGCCGGTACCCGCGCGGCTCACGGTGAAGATCGTCCGGGAGACGGGACTGACCAGGGGATGGAGGCTGAGGGACGCGGTGTCGTCCGGCAGTGCCATCCGGGGGATGAGAGCGGCACCCGCCCCCACGGCCACCAGCGCCGACAGCACGAAGAAGTCAGTGCTGCGCACCCGGATGTCCGGGACGAACCCGGCCGCGCCGCAGGCGCGTTGAATCATCTCGTAGCAGGAGGTCTCCGGTCCCGGCGTCAACCACGGAAGATGCGCCGTCCGGGACAGTTCCGCCGGTTGCCCGGCCGCCAGCCCCAGGGCGTCCGCCTGGCGGGGGTGCAGGGCGAGCAGCACCGGCTCCTCCATGAGGACGGTCTGCTCGCACGCGGCGGGAAAGCTGCGTGGCAGCACGGTGTAGCTGTGGACGAGGGCGAGGTCGGTCGAGCGCTTCTGCAGCTCTTCGAGGGCGTCGTCGGGCTCCCGGACGGACAGCCGCAGCGACAGATCCGAAGCCGCATCGGCGTCGGCGAGGCGTTGCCACAGGCGCGGGACGAGGGTGCGGGCCGCGGAGGGGAATGCGGTGATCCGCACCATTCCGTGCCGTCCGCTTTGCAGGGCCGCCAGGCCGGACTCGGCCGCGTCGAGTTCCGCGAGAATGATCTCGGCGTGGGCCACCAGCAGTTCCCCGGCCGCGGTCAGCCGCAGGGTTCGCCCGTGCTTCTCCACCACGGGCATGCCGGCTTCCTTCTGCAGCGCGGCGAGGTGCTGGGAGACGGCCGGCGGAGTCAGATGCAGGGCCTCCGCGGTGGCCGCGACGGTCCCGTATGCGGCGAGATGCTGCAGGATGCGCAGCCGGCGGACGTCAAGCACGGACCGCCCCCTGCCCGGCGCGGAACACGCGGAGGCGCGTAGCGGGCACCGGGTGCCCGACGACTGACGGCCTCACCGCGACGAGACCCGGTGGTCGGTCGTCCGGCCGCCGGCCGTGGACGCGTCCTCGCCCTCGGGCGCGGGCGGACGCCGCGTCCGCCTGCCCCGGTTGATCAGGACCACTCCCGCGACGGTGACCGCTCCGCCCGCCAGCGCGACGAGACGGGGCACCTCTCCCAGCCAGACCAGGGAGATGACCAGGGCCACCGGCGGCACCAGGTACAAGGCGGCCGTCGAGGCCGCGAGCGGCAGACGCGCGACGGCGTAGGCCCAGATGACGAAGCCGAGCGCGGAGGGGAACAGACCGAGGTACGCCGCCGAGGCGAGCGCACTGGCCGGGGCGTGCAGCGTGGCGTGCCAGGTGGCGGGGATCAGCGGCAGGGCGAGGACGGTGCCCGCGACCATCGCGTAGGTGGCGACCTCGAGACCGCCGTAGCGGCGCAGCAGGGGCCTGGTGGCGAAGTGGTACACCCCCTGGACGATGGCGGCGGCCAGGACGATGAGGGCGGAGACCGTGAAACCGCCGGCGCCCGCGCCCAGGCTGACGATGGCCGCACCGGTGATCGCGACGACGCTGCCGAGGACGATGTACCGGCTCAGCGGCTCGTCGAGGAAGAGGCTCCCGAGCAGCACGCTGAAGACGGGGGCGATCGCGATCAGCAGGCTCGCGGTCCCGGCCGCCACCTCCACCTCGCCCCAGTTGAGCAGGATCTGGTAGGCGGTGACGCCGGTGGCCCCGCACAAGGCGATCATGGGCAGGTCGCGGCGGCGGGGCAGCCGGACCTTCGCCGGCCGCGCCACCAGCAGCAGCGCCACGGCCGCGACCGCGATCCGCAGGAACGACAACGCCTCCACCCCGAGCCCGTCGATACCGACCCGGATGGCGGGGAAGGCCGAGGCCCACAACACCACGGTGCCGCCCAGGGCCAGGATGTGCGGGGAGACGATGCGCGGAACCATGCGTCCAGCATCCCGGTCCGAACCGGAAAGTTCTATTTAGTCCTTGTTGCCGATAGCTTCAGCCTCGCTTACCTATCGGACGCCCTCCCCTCACCTCAGCCGAACGCCGCAAGCGCGTCCCAGTTGCCGGCCCCGGGCGGACGTCGCGGGTGGGGTGCCGGTTCTGTGCTCGCGGCATCGGTAGGTGAAAACAAAATCGGCTGACATGTGCGCGCGCCCTATCCCTTGTCTCCATTGGCCTCCCCGCGGATCGCGGTAGGCCGAAGGCCGCGAGTGGGACGGGTGGTGACGTTTGGATCGCCTGGTGAGCGGTAGCCCAACATCGCCCTTCAAGCCTGTGAGCACGACTGGCTGCCCGTCCGCACATTGGAGGCAGAGCAATTTACGCCGCATTCCTCATCCCGCCGGCAGGTCTCGTCCTACTCATCGCCATGCAGTGGCTCGAATCGACCCTTCTGCCGGCGTCGCGCGCCGAACATCCAGGGGCCCGCGCCGAGTCGCCGGTGGCGGTCCCCGAACGACCGCAGACCGCCCAGGCCGACCGTCCGTCCACCGGTGGGACGGTCGTGCCGCTGAGACGAGAGGTCCGGGTCCTCACCGGGACCGGGCACGCGGCCGCAGGTCGCAAGACCCGGGAGCGGGTGGACGCGCGCCGCGCCGCCGCAGCCGGCTGATCCTTGCCAAGGACGGGGGCCCGGGGCCGTTTAGCGCGGTGGTGGGGGGAACGGAAGGCGAAAGTGCCGGTGCGACCCGGCCGGATGCAGGACGAGGGGGAGGTGACGGTTATGGGCACGGCACGCTCGTCGAGTTCGGAGCCATCGATGGGGGAGCTGGTCAAACAGGCCAGTGAACAGATTCCGGAACTGGTTCGGGCGGAAATGCGCCTGGCGGTCGCGGAAATGAAGCAGAAGGGCCGCCATGCCGGGTTCGGCGCGGGATTGTTCGGCGGAGCCGGCGTGGTCGCGCTGTACGGGGTGGGCGCCCTGGCGGCGGCGGCGATCGCGGCACTGGCGCTGGTGCTGCCCGTCTGGGCGGCGGCGCTGATCGTCGGGGCGGCCCTGCTGATCATCGCGGCGGTGCTGGGACTGATGGGCCGTTCCCAGGTGGGGCAGGCGGAACCGCCGGTGCCCGAGCAGGCGATGGAGTCCACCCGACAGGACATCAACGAGATCAAGGAGAGGGCACGCCGATGACCACCGACCAGTCCGGGGCCCGGAACACGGCGCACGAGACCGGCGCGCACGCCGACGACCCGGAGGAACTGCGCGAGCAGGTCGAGCAGCAGCGCGAGCAGCTGGGCGACACGGTCGAGGCGCTGGCCGCCAAGACCGACGTCGCCGCCCGGGCCAAGCAGACGGCAGAGCAGGTCCGGCAGAAGGCGGCCGCGTCGGCGCACGACACCGCCCAGGCCGCCCGGGAGAAGGCCGAGCAGGCGGGACGGCAGATCCAGGACAAGACCCGCCACATCACCGCCCGGGCCAAGCAGGCCGGGACCGACCCGAGATCGGAAGAGCGT
>NZ_JBFAOF010000503.1:0-5278 GCF_040675125.1 Spirillospora sp. NPDC049652
CGGCGAGGCCGGCGAGGATCTGGGCGCGGGCGTGCGCGATGGCCTGCGCGCCGGACGCGCACGCGGCGTAGCAGCTGGAGACGCGCGCGCCGGACCAGCCGAGCGCCTGCGCGAAGGTGGCCCCCGAGATGAACCCGGGGTAGCCGTTGCGGATGGTGTCGGCACCCGCGACGTACTGGACGTCCGGCCAGGTCAGCCCGGCGTCGGCGAGCGCGGCGCGGGCGGCGGCGAGGCCGTACTCCACGAAGTTGCGGCCCCACTTGCCCCACGGGTGCATGCCCGCGCCGAGGACGACGACGTCGTTCGTGCTCGCGCTCATCGCACCGGCCTCCACATCCAGACCGTGTGGACGGCCTCGTCGTCCTCGTAGAGCACGCCCTCGGTGAGCTCGACCTCCATGCCGACGGCCAGGTCGTCCACGGTGGTCTCCGGGACGGCCTGGCCGAGCACCACCATGCGCTCGGCCTCCAGCTCGACCGCGACGATCGCGAACGGGCGGAACGGCTCGGCCGCGACGTACGGGGGCGGCGGCTGGTAGCGGGCGTCGGTGTAGGACCAGACGCGGCCGCGCGTCGAGAATTCGTAGGGGGCGAGTTCGGAGCCGTCCTTGGGCCCGGTGCAGCCGGGGTTGCGGCAGGCCAGCTCGTTGCGCGGGAAGTAGGGGGTGCCGCAGGACGCGCAGCGCGTGCCGAGCAGGCGCGTGACGCCGTCCGCGGTGGTGAACCATCCTTCGGCGGCGGGCCGCCGCTGCTTGGTGCCGGGGCCGGTGTCGGGCCGGGCGCCGGGCCGGGTGTCGCTCACCCGCGCAGCTTACCAACCAAGCGCACGCTCAAATCAAGGGTGGACGCGGCGGCGAACGCGACGCCGTACAGGACCAGGACGTAGACCGCGGTGGCCGTCCAGTGCCCGTGCTCGAACGCCACGCCGCCCGCCGATCCGCCGATCGAGCTGCCGAAGTAGTACGCGAACAGGTACAGCGCGGACGCCTGGGCGCGGCCGGTGCGGGCCCGCAGCCCGACCCATCCGCTGGCCACGGCGTGCGTCCCGAAGAACCCGCAGGTGAAGACCAGCAGTCCGACGCCGACCAGGACGAGCACCGGCGGCAGGGTCAGCAGGAGCCCGGCGGCGGCGAGGGCGACCGAGCCGAGCAGGACGGGCCGCTTCCCGAACCGGTCGGCGGCCGTCCCCGCGCGGGCGGAGAACGCCGAGCCCGCGAGGTTGGTCACCGCGATGAGCGACACGACGGCCATCGGCAGGTGGAACGGCGCGTCCAGCAGCCGGTAGGTCAGGAAGTTGTAGACGGTCACGAACCCGGCCATCGCCGTGAGCGCGACCAGGTAGAGGCGGCGCAGGCCGGGGTCGCGGAGGTGGGCGAGCAGCGGCCGGTAGTCGACGCGTCCGGGGGTGAAGAAGCGGGACGGCGGCAGCAGCGCCCAGAACGCGAGCGTGAACCCGAACGCGACGACCGCGGTGGCGGCGAGCGCCCAGCGCCAGCCCGCGAGGTCCGCGACCACGCCGGGGATGAGCCGTCCGAGCACGCCGCCGATGCCGGTTCCGGCGACGTACCGGCCCATCGCGCCGCCGAGCGACGCGCCGTGCACCTCGTCGGCGAGGTAGGCCATCGCGACCGCCGGGACGCCCGCGAGCGCGACGCCCTGCACCGCCCGGACGGCCGCCAGCTCCGCGAACGTCGAGCACAGCGGGATCGCCAGCCCGACCAGCGCGGACGCCACCGACGACACGATCATCACCCGGGTCCGGCCGAACCGCTCCGACAGCGAGCTGACCGGGATGACCGCCAGCGCGACCGCGCCCGTCGCGAGCGAGACCAGCAGGCTCGCGCGCGCGGGAGAGACGGCGAACGCCTCCGAGAGCTGCGGCAGGAGCGCCTGCGTGCAGTAGAGGGACATGAACGTGGTGAGCCCGGCGGCGAAGAGGGCGAGGTTGATCCGGCGGAGCCCGGCCGATCCCGTCCGGTGCCGTTCGAGCGGGGGTTCGAGGACGGCGGTCATGCCCAACAGCCTGCGTCGCGCCGGAGCGATGCGTCCAATGCGAGTACTGCCGCAGAACGATGCGTGGTACGCATGAAGGCATGGACCTGCAGACGGTGCGCTGGTTCCTGGCGGTCGCGGACCACGGCCATGTGACCAACGCCGCACAGGAGCTGCGCGTCTCGCAGCCGGGGCTGTCGCGCGCGATCGCCCGGCTGGAGCACGATCTCGGCGTCCCGCTGTTCGACCGGGTCGGGCGCGGCGTCGAGCTGTCCCCGTTCGGCCGGGTGTTCGCCGAGCACGCGCGTCGCCTGGCCGCCGAGGAGGAGGCGGCGCGGCGCGCCCTGGCGCAGGCCGCCGACCCGTCGCGGGGCGAGGTCGCGCTCGCGTTCCTGCACACCCAGGGGCCGTCGTTCGTGCCCGACCTCGTCCGGCGCTTCCGCCAGACGCGGCCCGGCGTGACGTTCCGGCTGATCCAGGACCGGTCGGCGCGGCTCGCGGCGGCCGTCCGGGACGGCCGCGCCGACCTCGCGATCACCAGCCCGCGCCCGGCCGGGACGGACCTGGAGTGGCGTCCGCTGGTGACCGAGCGGCTGCTGCTCGCCGTCCCGGAGGGGCATCCGCTGGCGCGCCGCAGCCTCGTCCGGACCGGTGAGCTCGCGGGCGAGCCGGTGGTGGCGTTCCAGCAGGGCACCGGGCTGCGCGCGATCGCCGAGGAGATGTTCGCGCGGGCCGGGATCGCGCCGGAGATGCCGTTCGAGGGCGAGGAGTCGGCGACCGTGCGGGGGCTGGTCGCGGCCGGGCTCGGGGTCGCGATCGTCGCGCCGCCGCTGCCGGGCGAGGCGCACGGCGTCGCGCACGTCCGCCTCGCCGACCCCCTGGCCGTCCGGACCATCGGCCTGACCTGGTCGGACGCCCGGACGCGGCCCCCGGTGGCGGAGGCGTTCCGGCGGTTCGTCCTCGCCCCCGACCAGACCACGGGGACGGTCGCGGGGCCTGCTAACTGACTCGTCAGTTACTTGGGTACAGTGCAACCGAGCGAGATTCGATCGAGGAGAGCAGCACACATGCGGACTGGACTTGAGGGGAAGACCGCGCTCGTCACGGGCGCGTCCCGGGGGATCGGCAAGGCGATCGCGACCGCGTACGCCGCCGAGGGCGCCAACGTGGTGCTCTCCTCGCGCAAGCAGGAGGCGCTCGACGAGGTCGCCGCCGAGATCCGCGCCGCGCACCCCGGGGTCGGCGTGCTCGCCAAGGCCGCCCACGTCGGCGACGCCGAGGCCGCCGCCGCCTGCGTGGACGCCGCGGTCGCCGAGTTCGGCGCCCTGGACGTCCTGGTCAACAACGCCGGCACCAACCCCTACTTCGGGCCGATGGCCGACATCACCCCCGAGGCCGCCGCCAAGACCGTCCAGGTCAACCAGTTCGCCATCGTGCAGTGGACGCGGCTCGCGTGGACGGCGTCCATGGCCGAGCACGGCGGGTCGATCGTCAACATCGCCTCGGTCGGCGGCCTCGCCACCGAGCACGGCATCGGCTACTACAACGCCACCAAGGCCGCCGTCATCCACATGTCCCGCCAGTTCGCGCTGGAGCTGGCCCCGAAGGTCCGGGTGAACTGCATCGCGCCCGGCCTGGTCAAGACCGCCCTCGCCCGCGCCCTGTGGGAGAACAACGAGGAGGAGATCAGCAAGTTCATGCCGCTCGGCCGGATCGGCGAGCCGGAGGACATCGCGAACGCCGCCGTCTTCCTCGCCGGGTCCGCGTCGTCCTGGATGACCGGGCAGACCATGGTCGTCGACGGCGGCGCGATCATCCGCCCGTCGATCGCCTGAGGAGGACGCGATGTCGCGCTGGGGACTCACCATTCCGCTCACCGGCGTCCCGCTGGCCGAGCACGCCGCGCTCGTCGCCGAACTGCCGTCGCTCGGCTACACCGACGCGTGGTCGGCCGAGACGAACGGCGCCGACGCGTTCACCCCGCTCGCGCTCGCCTCGCAGTGGGCGCCCGAGCTGCGGCTCGGCCCGGCGATCGTGCCGGTGTACACGCGCGGCCCGGCGCTGCTCGCCCAGCAGGCCGCCACCATCGCCGACCTCGCGCCCGGACGGTTCGTCATGGGCATCGGCACCTCGTCCGACACGATCGTCCAGCGCTGGAACGGCATCCCGTTCGACGAGCCGTACAAGCGCGTCCGCGACACCCTGCGGTTCCTGCGCCGCGCGCTCGCGGGCGAGAAGGTGAAGGAGGACTACGACACCTTCTCGGTCAAGGGCTTCAAGCTGGAGCAGGCCCCCGCGACGCCGCCGCCGATCGTCCTCGCCGCGCTGCGGCCCGGCATGCTGCGACTGGCGTCCCGCGAGGCCGACGGCGCGATCACCAACTGGCTCGCGCCGAAGGACGTCCGGAAGGTCCGGGCCGAGCTGGGCGACGAGCCGGAGCTGATCGCGCGCCTGTTCGTCTGCCCGACCGAGGACGCGGGCGAGGCCCGCGCCATCGGCCGCTGGATGATCGCCGCCTACATGACCGTCCCGGTCTACCGCGCCTTCCACGAATGGCTCGGTCGCGGCGACGCCCTCGCGGCGATGAACGAGGCGTGGGCCGCGGGCGACCGCAAGAAGGCGCTGGAGGTCATCCCGGACGAGGTCGTCGACGACCTGATCGTCCACGGCTCGCCGTCCGCCTGCCGGGCCCGCGTCCGCGAGTACGTCGAGAACGGCCTGACCACCCCGGTCCTGGCGGTCGTGCCGGGCGGCACCCTGTCTCCGCTGGAGGCCGTCCGGGCGCTGGCTCCCGCGAACGACTGACCCGCCCCGCCGGGCGCAGGACGCCAGGGGCGGGGATCGCCGCGCATTCACGGCGCGTTCACGCCGGATTCGGATCGGTTCCCTAGGGTCGCGCTGCACCCTCGGGCGAGGTGCGCACGTCGACGGGGGACCGATCCGGATGTCGCTGTTGGGCTGGCCGCTGCTCGTCCTGTTCGTGCTGGCGGCGCTGGCCGCGCCGCTCGGCTGCCTGGCGGCCTGGAACCGGGTGCCGGGGCCGCGCGCGGCGCGGGCGGCGGCGCGGCTCGCGATGATCGCGGTGTGCCAGGAGACGGCGCTGCTGCTGGTCGGGGCTCTGCTGAACCGCAGCCTGCACCTCTACCCGACCTGGGCGGACCTGTTCGGGACGGCCGGACGGGGCGGCGACATCGAGGCGGCCGGGCCGACGCTGACCCGGCCCGCGGGCGGACGCGGCCTGGTCGGGGGCGGGTTCCGCTTCGACCGCGTCAGCCGGACGCACGTCG
>NZ_JBFAOF010000504.1:0-5267 GCF_040675125.1 Spirillospora sp. NPDC049652
GATCGGGCTCGGGGCGGTGGGCGTGCTCGCCGCCGCGCAGCTGCCGCCGACCCGTTCGCTGCTGCTCAAGCTCGGCACGCCCGGCGAGGGACCGTCCGCCGAGCAGCGCGCCGGGCACTGGTTCTCGGTCACCTTCGTCGGCGAGGGCGGCGGGAAGCGCGTCGTGACCGAGGTGTCGGGAGGCGACCCGGGCTACGGCGAGACCTCGAAGATGCTCGCCGAGTCCGCGCTCTGCCTCGCCCAGGACGACCTCCCGGACGTCGCCGGACAGCTCACGACGGCGCAGGCCATGGGCGACGCGCTCATCGACCGCCTCGTCAAGGCCGGCCTGGAGTTCCGCGTCCTCAGCACGTCCTGACCCAGCCCGGACGTCCCGGCCGGCCCACCCGGCCGACCAGCGGACGGGTAGCCGCCGCGCGTCGGCCCCGTAGGGAAACGTTTCTCAGGTGAGGGGACGGCCGAGGACCCGGTCCAGCGCGGCGGCGACCTCCGTGGAGAGGTCGCCGCCCGGGGCCGCGGCGGGCACTCCGCCGGACGGCCGGGCCGCCTCGTCCCGGACCGCCTCGCGGGTGTGGCCGCACGCGCGGCACTCCACGTCCCCGAGGCGGCAGACGAGCGCGGCCGAGCCGCAGGACGAGCAGTGGTCCAGAGCGTCGGCCCACCCGTCCGTGCCCTGGCAGGCCGGGCAGACGAGGACCTGGTGGTCGGCGAGGACCCCCCGCCGCCAGGGGCTCGCGCCCCGCGCGGGATCGGTCTGCCGCGCCCCGCAGCGGAAGCAGGGCATCACACCTCCAGCGGGTGCGGAGGGCCGGGCGTGCTCCCGGCCGGTGCGTCAAGTCTGCGGAGGACCACGCGACCGGCGCGGCCGCGGGCCGCGCCGTGACCGGCGGGTGCGCGCCGGTGACCGCCGAGGGGCGGGCCGGTGGGCGCTCCCCCCCGCGACCGGTCGCGGGGCGGCGCGGCGCTCCGCGCGCCCCGGCCGCCGGGCGGGCCCGGCGGACCCGGGATCACAGCGAGGCCAGCGCCTTGCGGTACTCGTCGAGGTCGCGCGCGTCGGGGATGGCGTTGACGACCTTCCAGCGGACGACGCCGTCCTTGTCGATGATGAACGTGCCGCGGAGCGCGACACCGCGGTCCTCGTCGAACACGCCGTAGGCGCGCGCGACGTCGCCGTGCGGCCAGAAGTCCGCGAGCAGGGGGAACTCGTAGCCCTCCTGCTCGGACCAGGCGCGCTGGGCGAACATCGAGTCGACCGAGACCGCGACCACCTGCGTCTCGTCGTCGCCGACGAGGGTGGGCAGCTCGTCCCTGATGGCGCACAGCTCACCGGTGCACACGCCGCTGAAGGCCAGCGGGAAGAACACCAGGACGACGTTCCTGCCGCCCCGGAAGTCCGAGAGCCGGACCGGCGTGCCGTGCTGGTCCTTCAGCTCGAAGTCCGGTGCGACGCCGCCTACCTCGACCGCCAATGCCTCTCCCGAGGATCGACCCGCCCGGGGGCGGGATGCGCTCGTCCCCGCGCGTGCGGGAACCCGTCCCGCCCAGTCTGCCACGGGCCCGGTCCGCCGCCGGGCCCGCGAGGGACCGGAGGCGGACACGGGACCGGGCGCAGGAGTGCGCAGCCGGTGTCAGCGCCCCTTCGGGGGGACGAGCTTGGTGCCGGACCAGTCGGCCGCCGCGGAGACGCTCTTGGACTGCGTCATCCCGGCGGAGGAGGCGGCTTCGTCGATGTCGCTCGGCTCGACATGGCCGTCCCGCCCCGCCTTGGGGGTGAGCAGCCACACCACGCCGCCGTCGGCCAGCGAGACGAGGGTGTCGGAGAGGGCGTCGAACAGCTCGCCGTCCTCCTCGCGCCACCAGAGCAGGACGGCGTCGACGACTTCCTCGTAGTCCTCGTCGACGAGCTCGCCCTTGGTGACGGTCTCGATGCTCTCGCGGAGCCCCTCGTCGACGTCGTCGTCGTAGCCGATCTCCTGGACCACCTGGTCCGGCTTGAATCCGAGCCGTTCGGCCAGGCTGTGCTCAGACTGCGCCTGACCAGCGGTCGCGCTCACGAAAGTCCTCCCATGGTCGGTATTCCCTGCCGGGTGGTCCGGGCCGCCCTCGTGGCGGTCCGCTCCCACCCCGCGCGGGTTTTGCGGGACAGTCCACACAAGTGGAGGCCCCTCGCGCAAGTGTCTTCCCGGCATTTGGTGGCCTCATTGGCCGATTCGCGCCGGGCGTCGTGACGGGACACCCACCGAGCGTAACAACCCACGCTCATCCCGCAAGGAAGGACAACCGTACCTGCCGGTCCGGGTTGTCCACATTGAGGTCGACGAGGGCCACTGACTGCCAGGTGCCCAGCTGAAGCCGTCCGCCCAGGACGGGCAGCGTCGCGAAGGGCGGTATCAGCGCGGGCATGACGTGCGAACGGCCGTGGCCGCGCGAGCCGTGCGCATGCCGCCAGCGGTCGTCCGCCGGCAGCAGGTCGGAGAGCGCGGCCAGCAGGTCGTCGTCGCTGCCCGCGCCCAGTTCGAGAATCGCCACTCCGGCCGTCGCGTGCGGCACGAAGACGTGCAGCAGCCCGTCCCCGCCCTGTTCGGCGGCGAACCGGGCGCACTCGGGCGTGATGTCCCGCACCACCTCGGTGTTCCCTGTGGCCACTTGGACCACGGTGCTTTCCATAGCCCCTGTCTACCAGGATCGGCAGCCGGTCAATCACCGCACCGGGCCGGGCCGGGGCGGCGCGGGCCGGATCGGGCCGGGCGCCGGTCATCGCGGCGCTCAGTGCGGGACGGGTTCGACGAACGCGTCCGGCCCCGGATAGACCAGGACCGTGCGGCCGTCGTTGAAGCGGACGAGGTACGGCGGGTGGCCCTCGGGACCGCGCACCTCGATGATCTCCCCGTCCGCGTCGGTGACGCCGACGACGTTGCGGTGGACGTGCAGATGGTCTCCGACCATGGCGTTCATCGGTTCCTCCAGACCGGCCTCTACCCCGGGGGCGACGTCTCCTTCCACCCTGGTACGAGACCGCGCCCCCTACCAGGGGCAGAGGGGAGCACTTCGGCGGGTTTTACGGTCCCTGGCCATTTAGCCGACCAAATGCTGGGGAAAGGGGCTTTCTGTGGGGGTTACGCCCCGGACCGCGGCGACCAGACTGATTACCGGGCGGTAGAGATGCGGTGGTCGCGCGGAACGGCGACGATGGATCGACAACCGGGACGGTGGAACGTCGTTGACCACGCCGTTCACCCCGTCCGCCACCCGACGGAACGCCGAACGCAGAGCTGGAACGCAGCCGAACGCAGAGCCGAACGCAGAGGGGACCCCGTGGCTTCCGGACGTCAATTCTCGATCATCAGTGACGGCCTGCCGAGCCAGCTGCCGGACATCGACCCGGACGAGACCCGGGAGTGGCTGGACTCGCTGGACACCGTCATCAAGACCCAGGGCCGGGGCAGGGCGCGGTACGTGATGCTGCGCCTGCTGGAGCGGGCCCGGGAGCAGAAGGTCGGGGTGCCCGGCCTGCGCAGCACCGACTTCATCAACTCGATCCCGCCCGAGCACGAGCCGTGGTTCCCCGGCGACGAGCACATCGAGCGCCGGATCCGCGCGTACATCCGGTGGAACGCGGCGATCATGGTCTCCCGCGGCAACCGCCCCGACCTCGGCGTCGGCGGCCACATCGCGACCTACGCCTCGGCGGCCTCGCTGTACGAGGTCGGCTTCAACCACTTCTTCCGCGGCAAGGACCACGGCGAGTCGGGCGACCAGGTCTTCATCCAGGGGCACGCCGCGCCCGGCATCTACGCCCGCGCCTACCTCGAGGGCCGCCTGCCCGAGGACAAGCTGGACGGGTTCCGGCAGGAGTTCAGCCACCCCGGCGGCGGCCTGTCGTCCTACCCGCACCCGCGCCTGATGCCCGACTTCTGGGAGTTCCCCACGGTCTCCATGGGGCTCACCGCGATCGACGCGGTCTACCAGGCCCGCTTCAACCGCTACCTCTACAACCGCAAGATCAAGGACACCTCGCGCTCGCACGTGTGGGCCTTCCTCGGCGACGGCGAGATGGGCGAGCCCGAGTCGCTCGGCGCGATCGGGCTGGCCGCCCGCGAGGAACTCGACAACCTCACCTTCGTGATCAACTGCAACCTGCAGCAGCTGGACGGGCCGGTGCGCGGCAACGGCAAGATCATCCAGGAGCTGGAGTCGTTCTTCCGCGGCGCGGGCTGGAACGTCCTGAAGGTCATCTGGGGCCGCGACTGGGACCCGCTGCTCGCCCAGGACGTGGACGGCGTGCTCGTCAACAAGATGAACACCACCCCGGACGGCCAGTTCCAGACCTACACCGTCGAGTCCGGCGCCTACATCCGCGACGACTTCTTCGGCGACGACCCCCGGCTGCGCCGCATGGTCGAGGACCTGTCGGACGACGACCTGCGCCGGCTGTCGCGCGGCGGGCACGACTACCGCAAGGTCTACGCGGCGTTCAAGGCCGCCCGCGAGCACGTCGGCCAGCCGACGGTGATCCTCGCCCACACGATCAAGGGCTGGACGCTCGGGCCCGACTTCGAGGCCCGCAACGCCACGCACCAGATGAAGAAGCTCACCAAGGCCGAGCTGAAGCTGTTCCGCGACCGGCTCTACCTGGAGATCCCCGACTCCGCCCTGGAGGGCGAGCTGCCGCCCTACTACCACCCGGGCGAGGACTCCGAGGAGATCGAGTACATGCGGGAGCGGCGCGCCGCGCTCGGCGGCTTCCTGCCGAAGCGGGTGGTGCGGGCCAAGCCGCTGAAGCTGCCCGGCGACCCGGTCTACGCCGAGCTGCGGAAGGGGTCGGGCAAGCAGAACGTCGCGACCACGATGGCGTTCGTCCGGCTGCTGAAGGACCTGATCAAGGACGAGAACATCGGCGCCCGGTTCGTCCCGATCGCCCCGGACGAGTACCGCACCTTCGGCATGGACTCGCTGTTCCCCACGTCCAAGATCTACTCCCCGCACGGGCAGACCTACGAGGCGGTCGACCGGAAGCTGCTGCTGTCCTACAAGGAGTCCGCGCAGGGCCAGATGCTGCACGAGGGCATCAGCGAGGCGGGCTCCATGGCCTCCACGATCGCCGCCGGGACGGCCTACGCCACGCACGGCGAGTTCATGATCCCGGTCTACATCTTCTACTCGATGTTCGGGTTCCAGCGGACCGGCGACCAGGCGTGGGCGTTCGGCGACCAGATGGGCCGCGGCTTCCTGCTCGGCGCGACCGCGGGCCGCACCACGCTGACCGG